>NZ_JAVRHI010000203.1:0-88058 GCF_034105845.1 Streptomyces sp. CRN 30
CTCAAAGCCCGGGACTGGGACGCCGCCGCCCGCGAGGGCCGCACCATCGCACCCCTGATCACCCGCCTCAACACCATCCGGCGCGCCCACCCCGCGCTGCGCCGGCTCCGCAACCTCCGCTTCCACCACGCCGACAACGACGCGGTGATCGCCTACTCGAAGCGGAAGGGCTCGAACACTGTTCTGGTGGTCGTCAACCTCGACCCCCACCACACCCAGGAGGCGACGGTCTCGTTGGACATGCCGCAACTCGGCCTGGACTGGCACGAGTCGGTGCCGGTGCGCGACGAGCTCACCGGTGAGACCTATCACTGGGGCAGGACCAACTATGTGCGCCTGGACCCGGGCCACCGGCCCGCGCACGTCTTCGTGGTTCTGCGACCGTCCAACCCGCAGATCGGAGGGTCACCCACAACATGATCGTCAATGAGCCCGTACTGGACACCTTCGAGGACACCCCGGCCAAGGACCGCGACCCGGACTGGTTCAAGCGCGCCGTCTTCTACGAGGTGCTCGTCCGCTCCTTCCAGGACAGCAACGGCGACGGGGTCGGCGACCTGAAGGGACTGACCGCCAAACTCGACTATCTGCAGTGGCTCGGCGTGGACTGCCTGTGGCTCCCGCCCTTCTTCAAGTCACCGCTCAGGGACGGCGGTTACGACGTCTCCGACTACACCGCCGTGCTCCCCGAGTTCGGCGACCTGGCGGACTTCGTGGAGTTCGTCGACGCCGCCCACCAGCGCGGCATGCGCGTCATCATCGACTTCGTCATGAACCACACCAGCGACCAGCACCCGTGGTTCCAGGAGTCGCGCCAGAACCCCGACGGCCCCTACGGCGACTACTACGTCTGGGCCGACGACGACAAGCAGTACCAGGACGCGCGGATCATCTTCGTCGACACCGAGGCGTCCAACTGGACCTACGACCCCGTCCGCAAGCAGTACTTCTGGCACCGCTTCTTCTCCCACCAGCCGGACCTCAACTACGAGAACCCGGCCGTGCAGGAGGAGATGATCTCCGCCCTGAAGTTCTGGCTGGACCTCGGCATCGACGGCTTCCGGCTCGACGCGGTGCCCTACCTCTACCAGGAGGAGGGCACCAACTGCGAGAACCTCCCCGCCACCCACACCTTCCTCAAGCGGGTGCGCAAGGAGATCGACGACCAGTACCCGGACACGGTGGTGCTGGCGGAGGCCAACCAGTGGCCGGAGGACGTCGTCGACTACTTCGGCGACTATCCGAGCGGCGGCGACGAGTGCCACATGGCGTTCCACTTCCCGGTCATGCCGCGCATCTTCATGGCGGTGCGCCGCGAGTCGCGCTACCCGGTCTCCGAGATCCTCGCCAAGACACCGGCCATCCCCGCCCGCTGCCAGTGGGGCATCTTCCTGCGCAACCACGACGAGCTGACCCTGGAGATGGTCACCGACGAGGAACGCGACTACATGTGGGCGGAGTACGCCAAAGACCCGCGGATGCGCGCCAACATCGGCATCCGGCGGCGCCTCGCGCCCCTGCTGGACAACGACCGCAACCAGATCGAGCTGTTCACCGCCCTGCTCCTCTCCCTACCGGGCTCGCCGATCCTGTACTACGGCGACGAGATCGGCATGGGCGACAACATCTGGCTCGGCGACCGGGACGCGGTGCGCACACCGATGCAGTGGACCCCGGACCGCAACGCCGGGTTCTCGTCGTCCGACCCCGGCCGGCTCTTCCTGCCGACGATCATGGACCCGGTCTACGGCTACCAGGTCACCAACGTCGAGGCGTCGATGTCGTCGCCGTCGTCGCTGCTGCACTGGACCCGCCGGATGATCGAGATCCGCAAGCAGAACCCGGCCTTCGGCCTCGGCACGTACAGCGAGCTGCCGTCGACCAACCCGGCGGTGCTGGCGTTCCTGCGCGAGTTCGAGGACGACCTGGTCCTCTGCGTGCACAACTTCTCCCGGTTCGCGCAGCCCACGGAGCTGGACCTCAGCGCGTTCCACGGACGGCATCCGGTGGAGCTGTTCGGCGGGGTACGCTTCCCGGCCATCGGCGAGCTGCCCTACCTGCTGACCCTCGCGGGGCACGGCTTCTACTGGTTCCGGCTCCGCGCGGACGCCGCCTAGAACGGCCGGGCGGGGCGGTTTCCACCGCCCCGCCCGGGGCACGCACAAGTAATCGCCCCCCGACGAT
Source organism: Streptomyces sp. CRN 30 (assembly GCF_034105845.1). Taxonomy (NCBI): domain Bacteria; kingdom Bacillati; phylum Actinomycetota; class Actinomycetes; order Kitasatosporales; family Streptomycetaceae; genus Streptomyces; species Streptomyces sp. CRN 30. Next base: position 2,185 of record NZ_JAVRHI010000203.1, read on the forward strand.
CCCGGGGAAGGGACGCGCCGCCATGTCGCAAGCCGACACCCGTACCGTCACCAGCTCGCCCGGCCTCCTCGCGTCACTGGACCCCCTCCTGCGCGAGTGGCTGCCACGGCAGCGCTGGTTCGCGGGCAAAGGGCGTCCGGTCACCGGGTTCTCGCTCGTCTCGGCCACCGACCTCCTGCCGTCCACCGGCCGGCTGGGCCTCGTCCACCTCGTGGTCCGCACCCACCAGCCGGCCGTCCCCGCGCCGGGCGCCCCCGAGCACCCGGGCGACTGCTACCAACTGCTGATAGGTGTGCGCGAGGCGCTGCCGCCCCGGCTGGCGCCCGCGCTGATCGGACACGTACGCCAGGGCCCGCTGACCGGACGGACGGTCTACGACGCCCTGCACGACACCCGGCCCGCCGAGGTGGTCCTGGAGGCACTGCGCTCCGGGGCCCGGATCGGCGGGCTCCGTTTCGAGCGGGACCCCCGGCAGGAGATCCGTACCGGCCTGGTGCCCCGCCTGATGACGGCCGAGCAGTCCAACTCCTCGGTCGTCTATGGAGATACGTTCATTCTCAAGCTGCTCCGCCGGATCGTGCCCGGCGTCAACCCCGACCTGGAGCTGCCGCTGGCGCTGGCCCGCGCCGGCTCTCCCCGGGTGCCGGCGCCGACGGCGTGGATGACGGCCGAGCTGGCCGGCGAGACCTGGGTCCTCGGCGTGCTCCAGCCCTACGTCCAGGGCGCGACCGACGGCTGGGAGCTGGCCCTGCGGGAGCTGGCCAAGGGCGAGGACTTCACGGCCGAGGCGCGGGCGCTGGGCCGGGCCACGGCCGAGGTGCACACCGCGCTGGCCCGCGCCCTGCCGGTGGTCACCCTGGGCCGCGGCCAGCTGGAGCAGCTCGTCGACGGGATGACCCGGCGGCTTGAGGAGGCGGTGCACGCGGTGCCGGCGCTCAGGCCGTACGCGCCGGGGCTGCGCTCGGCGTACACGGCGCTCGGCGACCTCGCGGCCGAGGGCCGCACCTGGACCGCCCAGCGCGTCCACGGCGACCTGCACCTCGGGCAGTGCCTGCGGTCGCCCGCCGGGGCGTGGTCGCTGATCGACTTCGAGGGCGAGCCCGCGAAGCCGCTCGCCGAACGGCGGCTGCCGCAGCCGCCGGCCCGGGACGTCGCCGGGATGCTCCGCTCCTTCGACTACGCCGCGCACTCGGCCGGCACCGTGGCCCCGGGCTGGGCCGAGCACTGCCGCGCCGCGTACTGCACCGGGTACGCCGAGGCGAGCGGCGTCGATCCGCGCACGGATCCGGTGCTGCTGGACGCCTACGAGACCGACAAGGCGGTCTACGAGGTCGTGTACGAGGCCCGGCACCGGCCCGACTGGCTGCCGGTGCCGCTCTCCGCGGTGCGCCGCCTGGCCTCGTCGGAACCGGCCTGACCCCCTCATCTCCCTGTCCCTAGGAGGCTCCGCCCGTGACCCCCCGCCCCCCGTCCGACGGCCGGGATCCGAAGAAGACGGCGAAAAGCACGGCGAAGAGTACGGCGAAGAAAGCGGCCGAGAAGACCGCGAAGAAGACGGCCCAGGCGAAGGCACCCACCACCAGGAAGGCCGTGAGCAAGAAGGCCACGGCCAAGAAGGCCACCCCCGCGAAGACCTCTTCCGCCGCGAAGACCTCGCCCGTTTCGGCCACCGCCACGGTCAAGGCGACCGCCCCCGTCGTGAGCCCCGCCGTCCCCGCCGAGGACCGCGCCCGGCTCCTCGCGGGCACGCACCACGATCCGCACGCCGTGCTCGGCGCCCACCCCGTGCCCGGCGGGATCGCCTTCCGGGCCTTCCGGCCGTACGCGCTGTCGGTGACCGCGGTCGCCGGGGAGTTCCGGGCCGAGCTGCACGACGACGGGGACGGGTTCTTCTCGGGCCTGCTGCCGCTGCCGCAGGTCGTCCCGGAGTACCGGCTGGTGGTGACGTACGAGGGTGCCGTGCGGGAGGTCGAGGACGCCTACCGGTTCCTGCCGACCCTCGGTGACCTGGACCTGCACCTGATCGGCGAGGGCCGGCACGAGCGGCTGTGGGAGGCGCTCGGCGCGCACCCGACCACCGTCTCGGGGGTGACCGGCACCCGCTTCACCGTGTGGGCGCCGAACGCCCGCGGCGTCCGTGTCGCCGGCGGCTTCAACTACTGGGACGGCACCGGCGACCCGATGCGCTCGCTGGGTTCGTCCGGGATCTGGGAGCTGTTCCTGCCGGGGGTCGGCGAGGGCGAGCTGTACAAGTTCGACATCACCCGGCCCGACGGTTCCCGCACGCTGCGCGCCGACCCGATGGCCCGCCGCACCGAGGAACCGCCGGACACGTCGTCGGTCGTGCACTCCTCCGTCCACGAGTGGGGGGACGCCGCGTGGCTGGCCCGCCGCGCGGTGACGCCCGTGCACGAGTCGGCGTTCTCGGTGTACGAGGTGCACCTGCCGTCCTGGCGGCCGGGGCTGTCCTACCGGGAGCTGGCCGAGGAACTGCCCGCCTACGTCAAGGACCTCGGCTTCACCCACGTGGAGCTGATGCCGGTCGCCGAGCACCCCTTCGGCGGCTCCTGGGGCTACCAGGTCACCGGCTTCTACGCGCCGACCGCGCGCCTGGGCACCCCGGACGACTTCAAGTACCTGGTGGACGCGTTGCACCGGGCCGGGATCGGCGTCCTGATGGACTGGGTGCCGGCGCACTTCCCGCGCGACGACTGGGCACTGGCCGAGTTCGACGGCCGTCCGCTCTACGAGCACGAGGACCCGGCGCGGGCCGCGCACCCCGACTGGGGGACGCTGGAGTTCGACTTCGGGCGGCGCGAGGTGCGCAACTTCCTGGTGGCGAACGCCGTGTACTGGTGCGAGGAGTTCCACATCGACGGGCTGCGGGTCGACGCGGTCGCCTCGATGCTGTACCTGGACTACTCGCGCGAGCCGGGCGAGTGGACGCCGAACGAGCACGGCGGCCGGGAGAACCTGGACGCGGTGGCGTTCCTCCAGGAGATGAACGCCACCGTCTACCGGCGCTGCCCGGGTGTGGTGACCATCGCGGAGGAGTCCACGGCCTGGGACGGCGTCACCCGGGCCACCCACCACCAGGGCCCGAGCGGCTTCGGCGGCCTCGGCTTCGGGCTGAAGTGGAACATGGGGTGGATGCACGACTCGCTGGAGTACGTCTCCCACGAACCGGTGCACCGCAAGTACCACCACCACGAGATGACGTTCTCGATGGTGTACGCGTACAGCGAGAACTACGTGCTGCCGATATCGCACGACGAGGTGGTGCACGGCAAGCGGTCGCTGGTGTCGAAGATGCCGGGCGACTGGTGGCAGCAGCGCGCGAACGTCCGGGCCTACCTCGCCTTCATGTGGTCCCATCCGGGCAAACAACTGCTCTTCATGGGGCAGGAGTTCGCGCAGGGCGCGGAGTGGTCGGAGGCGAACGGCCCGGACTGGTGGCTGCTCGACACCGGGTACGGCGCGGAGCCGGACCACCGGGGCGTGCGGGACCTCGTCCGCGACCTGAACGCCGTCTACCGGGACAGCCCGGCGCTGTGGCAGCGGGACACCGACCCGGCGGGGTTCGAGTGGGTGGTCGGCGACGCCACCGAGGACAACGTCTTCGCGTTCCTCCGGTACGACGCCGACGGCGCCCCGCTCCTCGCGGTGTGCAACTTCTCCCCGGTCGTCCGGCACGACTACCGCCTCGGCGTCCCCGACTCCGTCCCCGCCTGGCAGGAGATCCTCAACACCGACGCCGCCCGCTACGGCGGCTCCGACGTCGTGAACCCCGAACCGGTCAAGCCGGAACCCCAGGGGTGGCACGGCCGCCCGGCGAGCATCCGCCTGACCTTGCCGCCCCTGGCGGCCCTCTGGCTGCGGCCGGCCTAGCCGGCGTCCGCGAGCCCCGGCGGCAGCGGCTCGGTGTGCAGGACGCCGAGCCGCTGGGTCGCCCTGGTCAGGGCCACGTACAGGTCGCTGGTGCCGTAGCGGGCGGGTTCGACGACCAGGACCGAGTCGAACTCCAGGCCCTTGGACTGGCGGGGGTCGAGGAGGACGACCGTCCGGGTCAGGTCGGGTTCGGTGCCCGCCGTCACACCGTCGAGGCGGGCGGCGATCCGCTCGTGCAGGTCGCGCGGGGCGATGACGGCGAGGCGGCCCTCGTCGGGGGTGAGTTCGGCGACCGCCTCGGTGACGGCCGACGGGAGGTCGCCGGTGGCGCGCACCCAGGGGCGTACGCCCGTGGACCGTACCGAGCCGGGCGGTTCGAAGGACGGGTCTGCGGCGCGGACCACGGCCGCCGCCAGCTCCATGATCTCGGCGGGGGTGCGGTAGTTGACGCCGAGACGGGTGTGGTCGAAGCGGTCCCCGACATAGGGCGCGAGGATCTCGGACCAGGAGCCGACCCCGGCCGCCTCGGCGGTCTGCGCCGGGTCGCCGACCAGGGTCATCGAGCGGGTCGGGGACCGCCGCATCAGCAGCCGCCACGCCATCGGGGAGAGTTCCTGCGCCTCGTCGACGATGATGTGGCCGAACGCCCAGGTCCGGTCGGCGGCGGCGCGCTCGGCGGCGCTGCGGTGGTCGTCCTCCTCCTGCCGCTCGGCGAACCGCTCGGCGTCGATGATGTCGTGCGCGGAGAGGATCTCGGAGTCCTCCGCGTCCTTGTCCTCGAACTCGTACGTCCGGGAGGCGTACGACACGTCGAGGACCCCCTGCGCGTACGCCACCTGCTCCTCCCGCTCGCGTTCGGCGCGGGCGCGGGCGACGCGGTCGTCCTCGCCGAGGAGTTCGGCGGCCTCGTCCAGGAGGGGTACGTCGGAGACGGTCCAGCGGCGGGTCACCGGGCGGCGTACGGCGGCGGCGTCCGCGGCGGACAGGAACTCCTCCGGCGCGGCCAGGAAGTCCGCGACCAGGCGCCGGGGGGTGATCCGGGGCCAGAGCCGGTCGATCGCCGCCCAGACCTCGCGGTTCTCGGCGAGTTCGTCGCGGATCTGGGTGACGTCGCTCGCGTCGAGGAGGTTGGAGCCGTCGTAGGGGTCGGTGCCGATGCGCTCGGCGACCATGTCGGTGAGCGTGTTGAGGATGTACCCCTCGAAGTGCTCGCGGGCCGCGTTGTGCGGGAGCTTCGCGGAGCGGGTCCGCTCCCGGGCGACGGCCACCAGGTCGTCGTCGAGCATGAGGATCTCGCGGTCGTGCTCGATGGCGATCACCGGGTCCGGCAGCGCCTGCCGGGCGCGGACCACCTCGGCGAGGACGTCCGCCATCTCCGCCCGGCCCTTCACGGCCGCGGCCTCGGGGGTGTCGGCGGCCGTCGCCCGCACGCCGGGGAACAGCTCGCCGACCGTGGCGAGGAGCACGCCGGTCTCGCCGAGGGAGGGCAGCACCTCGCCGATGTAGCCGAGGAAGGCGGGGTTCGGGCCGACGATCAGGACGGCGCGCTTGGCGAGCAGCTCGCGGTGCTCGTAGAGCAGGTACGCCGCCCGGTGCAGGGCGACGGCCGTCTTGCCGGTGCCGGGGCCGCCCTCGACGACGAGGACGCCGCGGTGCGGGGCGCGGATGATGCGGTCCTGGTCGGCCTGGATGGTCTGCACGATGTCGCCCATGCGGCCGGTGCGCGCCGAGTTCAGGGCGGCGAGCAGCACGGCGTCGCCGGTCGGGTCCTCGTGGCCGGTGCGGGTCGCGTCGCCGAGGTCGAGGATCTCGTCGTGCAGGGCGGTGACCCGGCGGCCGTCGCTGGTGATGTGCCGGCGGCGCCGCAGCCCCATCGGGGTGTGTCCGGTGGCCAGGTAGAACGGGCGGGCGACGTCGGCCCGCCAGTCGATGAGGACCGGGGTGCGCTCGGCGTCGTCGGCGCGCAGCCCGATCCGGCCGATGTGGTGGTCGGAGCCGTCGGTGAGGTCGATCCGGCCGAAGCAGAGGGAGCCGTCCACCGCGTTCAGCGCGGCGAGCAGCCCGGAGCGCTCGACGACCAGGATGTCCCGTTCCAGCCTGGCCTGCATCGGGGTGTTGCCCTGCGCGAGCGCGTCGGTCACCGAGGACTCGGTGTCGCCGCGCAGCGCGTCCACACGCGCGTACAGCCCGTCGATGAATTTCTGCTCGTGGAGCAATTCATCGTCCGGAAATTCGGTGTTTGACAATTCGGCTCCCGCCCGGATATACTGTCGACATGAACTTCTTTGCGACTCAATTCTGTATAAAGTCGCGAACGACCTAATGTACGCAGAGGAAACCCCCGAGCGCAATTGCTCGGGGGTTTTTCGCTGTTCGGACGCCGTTCAGAGGACGTCCCGGGCGGCGGTGAGGACACCGGCCACGCGGGGGAAGTCCTTCAACTGGCCCAGCAGCGATTCCAGGGCGGGGATCAGGCACCGCGGCGGGACGTCGCGGGCCGCCAGGACGTCCGCGGTCCACCTGATGAACCTCGTGAACAGGGCGGGGTCGTCCACGTAGAGCGCGGTGGCGAGGTGGCCGACGATGAAGTCGATGTCCTCGACCGTGCGCTCGTGCTGGTAGTCGCTGTACCGGCGCATCTCGGGGAATCCCGCCTCGACGTCGGCGAGGGTCCGCCTGACCAACTGGTGCCGGGACCGGCGGACCATGGTGTATTCCTGGTCGGCCAGGTGCGGCAGGTCGAGATCGGGCAGGCCGACCGGGTGCGCGGTGGGCGGCTCCAGGCCCCGGCCGAGCAGCGCGGCCGCGTCGGCCGCGTCCTTGGCCCACGCGGCCCGCATGGGCCGGGCGTACTCACCCCGCTCGCCGAACGCGGCCCCTCCGGCGAGCACCGGGAGACCGGCGCTCCGGCACGCGCTGATCGCGTTGTGCGCGCCGGGCAGGAGCGTCGGAATGGACGAGGACAGCAGCACCGCCTGGGTGCCGGTACTCCGCGCGTGCTCGACCAGGTGTCCGGTGGGGACGTGCGCGCCGAGATGGTCGACGCGCCAGCCCCGCAGCCGCAGCACCTCGCTGACCAGACGGGCCGGCAGGGCGTGCCACTCGCCGTCGACGCAGGCGACCAGCACCCTGCCCGCGCACGGGACGCGGCGGGCGGCGGCCGTGGCGTCGGCGACGGCGGCGACGCACCGCTCGCTGATCGCCGTGGCGGCGTGTTCCCGCGCCACCGTGATCTCGTCGGCCGCCCAGGCCCGGCCCACCCGCTCCTGGACCGGTGCGATCAGCTCCAGCAGGACCCGCTCGGCCGCCGCGCGGAGCTGACCGGCGGCCGAGGGACCGGGCCCCGCCGTGCCGAGCGCGTCCCGCACGACGGCGACGGCCCGCGTCTCGTCGCCGTCACCCAGCGCCTGCCACAACCGCTCACGCGGCTCGGTGAGAGCGGAAGCGGAAGCGGGAAGGTGCGTGTCCTTGTCACCGGTCATGTGCTTCACCTTTCGGGGCGGTCGCGCCCGGGGATGTCGAACGAACGTCTCGGGGCGCGGTGATCGCCAGGACGGCCATGTCGTCGCGGCGCCCCTCCCCCACCCACTGGTCGGCGATCATCAGCACGCGTTCGGTGACCACCTCGGCCGGCATTCCGGCGCACCGGGCCAGCACCGTACGCAGCCTGCCCTCGCCGAACATCGCGTCGCCCAGGGGGCCGCCGCGCGCCTCGGTGATGCCGTCGGAGTACAGCAGGCAGGTCTCGCCCGGCCGCAGGACGACCTCGGCGGTCCCGAACTCGCCGGGGTCGGTGAACGCGCCGATCAGCATGCCGCCGGTCCCGACCTCCTCGACCCGGCCGGTGGTGCGCACGACGAGCGGAGGGGGATGGCCGGCGCCGGAGATACGCAGTCGTACCTGTGCGTCCCGGCGCACGGCGGTCACCAGGACCAGGGTCGCGAAGGGGGTGCGGGGCGCGGTCAGCAGCGCGCTGTTGAGGAGGGTGAGCAGCCGGGTGTGATCGGCGGCGAACGGGAGCAGGGCCCGGAGCGCGTGGCGGATCCTGCCGCCCGTCACCGCGGCTTCGAGACCCTTGCCGCACACGTCGCCCAGCACCACGACCGTCTCGTGCCGCGGTGTGGCGGCGGGATGCAGGTCGTAGAAGTCACCGCCGACGCGCTCGTCCGCCGTCGAGGCGCGGTAGCGGCCGGAGAAGCAGATGCCGTGCACCGGGCCGAGGGCGGGCGGCAGCAGGTCCCGCAGCAGAACCTCGGTGCCGCGCGCCTGGCGGGCCCGGCTGCGGGCCACCGACAGGGCGACGCCCGCGCGGGCGGCGAAGGACTGGGCGAGCGACTCCTCGGCGGAAGTGAACGCCGCCTCCCGGCGGTGGCGCAGCAGGATCAGGCAGCCGGCCGACGCGCCGTGTCCCGGTAACGGCAGCACGACGACGGAACCGACCTCGGCGGCGTCGGCCACAAAGCCCCGGGGTATCGCCCAGGACGGCATTTCCTGGGGGTCGATCCAGCGGGAGGACAGGGTGGGGAGCCCCTGCAACGCCTCCGCGAGGCCCGCCGGCCGGCCGGTGTCCAGGACCGTCCGCTCCTGCTCCACCGGCCGGCCGGCGGCGCACCGGATCACGGGGAAGGCGGGTCCGTCGCACGTCCCGACGACGACCGCCGCGTCCGCCAGGTGCCGGACCGCCCGGGTCACGATCGCCGCCGCGCAGTGCTCGGCGTCCGGGGCGACGGGCAGTTCGGCGAAGAGTTCCGGTGCTGCCGGTCCGCTCCTGCGCCGTTCGGGCGGCGCCTTGCGCGCGGTACCCGGCGGAGCGCTGTCGCCGACCAGCCACCAGGTCACCGCGCCGTCCGCGCCCGGCCCGGCGAGCGCCTCGACACGGCGCCCGCAGATCCGTCCGGCCGCCCAGGCCGAGGGGGCCCGGCCCGCACGTCCGGCCTGCTCCAGATGGGCCTCGACCAGCCAGGGCGGCGCGACATCGCTCAGCGCGGCACCGACGGAGATCCTCGTCAGCAGGCTCCCCGCCCGCTCGTTGTACGACAGCACGCGGCCGGACGCGTCCACCGTCACCACCGGATAGGGATCACCGTGCCGCTCGGCGGGTCGGACACCACCGGCACTCGTGTGTTCCGGCTTGAACGCCATCGACCTGAGACCCCCCGGCGCAGCTCCCTACCGCCCGGCCGCCCGGAAGTCTGCACAGCACATCATGTCGGTGTCATATGGCTAAGGACTGTGTTTCGCGATAGTCCGACATCTTTCCGTCGTCTCATGAATAATCCGTCCGCACCGTGCCGACCTGTTCGGCCGGCCGGCCTCGGAGGGCGTCGGACACTTCCTCCAGCAGCCGCCGCTTGGGGCGGGCGCCCACCATCGACCGCACCGGCTCGCCGTCCCGGAAGAGCAGGAACGTCGGCATCGACAGCACCCTGTAGGCGTTGGTGGTGCCGGGATTGCGGTCGACGTTCAGCTGGACCACCCGGAAGCGGTCCGCCTCCTCCGTCGCCAGGGCGCTGAGCACCGGCCCCATCTGCCGGCACGGCGGGCACCAGTCGGCGGTGAACTCCACCAGCACCGGCAGCTCCGAGGCGATCACCTCCGCCGCGAAGTCGGCGTCCGTGACCTCGTCCACCCCGTTGATCACTATGTGTGTCCTCCCAGTTCGCACCGTGGCTCCGGGCTCTCCGCAGCCGTCGACTCGGCGCGCGCCAGCTGTGCGGCCACCGTGGCGCGCACCCCGCTCAGCTCGCCGATGAGCGCGTCCAGCTCCGCCAGCTTGCGCCGGTACACCGCGAGGGACGCCGGGCAGGAGTCGCCCTCGGGATGACCCGCCCGGAGGCACTCGACGAACGGCCGGGTCTCCTCCAGGCCGAAGCCGAAGTCCCTGAGCGTCCGGATCTGGTCGAGCAGCCTGAGGTCGCTCTCGTCGTAGGTCCGGTGTCCGAGGTCGTCCCGCCGCGCGGGCAGCAGCCCCCGCGACTCGTAATACCGCAGCGTGCGCGTCGTGGTTCCGGCGCGTGCGGCCAGCTCGCCGATTCGCATACGGACGAACGTATGCCTTGACGCGGACGTCAAGGCAACGGTTGAGGAGGTCGAGCGAGAGGGGGGACCGGGCGGCTGAGCAACGGGGGGAGTTCTCAGCCGCCCGGGGTCCGTGGGGGGAAAGGCAGGGGTGACTACGCCTTGGCGAGTTCCTTGTCGCCGCTGCCCTGCTCGGGCGCCTCGGCCGTGTCGGCGGGGGCCTCGTCGGGACCGCCGTAGCCGTGGCCGTCGTCGAGGAGCGTCTTCTCGTCGAAGGGGATGCGGCCGGCCAGCACCTCGCCCACCCGCTCCTTGTCGATCTCCTTGGTCCAGGTGCCGATCAGGACGGTGGCGATGGCGTTGCCCGCGAAGTTGGTCAGGGCGCGGGCCTCGCTCATGAAGCGGTCGATGCCGACGATCAGGCCGATGCCGTCGACCAGGGCGGGCTTGTGCGACTGGAGACCGCCGGCCAGCGTCGCGAGGCCGGCGCCGGTGACACCGGCGGCACCCTTGGAGGCGACGAAGAGGAAGAGCAGCAGCGGGATCTGCTCGCCGAGGGACATCGGCGTGCCCATGGCGTCGGCGATGAAGAGGGACGCCATGGTCATGTAGATCATGGTGCCGTCGAGGTTGAAGGAGTAGCCGGTCGGGACGGTGATGCCGACCACCGGCTTGCTGATGCCCAGGTGCTCCATCTTGGCGATGAGGCGGGGCAGCGCCGACTCCGAGGAGGAGGTCGACAGGATCAGCAGGAACTCGCGGCCCAGGTACTTGAAGAGCGAGAGCGCGTTGACGCCGGTGCAGATCTTCAGCAGGGCGCCGAGGAAGACGATGACGAACAGCACGCAGGTGACGTAGAAGCCCAGCATCAGTACGGCCAGGCTCTTGAGGGCGTCCAGACCGGCCGAACCGGTGACGGCGGCCATGGCACCGAAGGCGCCGACCGGGGCGGCCCACATGATCATGGCGAGGACGCGGAAGACGAGGCGCTGGATGTGCTCGACGCCGCGCAGCACCGGGCGGCCCGCGTCGCCCATGGCCTGGAGCGCGAAGCCGCAGAGCAGGGCGATCAGCAGGGTCTGGAGGACCTCGCCCTCGGTGAAGGCGGAGACGATCGTGGTCGGGATGATCCCGAGCAGGAACTCGGTGGTGTCCTTGGCCTCGGCGTCGACCTGCGCCTGGCCGGTCTCCTTGATCGCGTCGGTGACCGCGAGGCCGGTGCCCGGCTCCAGGATGTTGCCGACGACCAGGCCGATCGCCAGGGCGACCAGCGACATCACCATGAAGTAGGCGAGGGCGATACCGCCCACGGCGCCGACCTTGGCGGCCTTGCGGACGGAACCGATGCCGAGGACGATCGTGCAGAAGATGATCGGCGAGATCATCATCTTGATCAGGTTGACGAAGCCGGTACCGATCGGCTTCAGCTCGACCGCGAAGTCGGGGGCGATCAGACCGACGGCGATACCGAGGGCCACAGCGGCGATCACCGCGATGTAGAGATAGTGCGTGCGGTCCCGCTTGGCGGGGGGTGCGGCTGGTGCCTTGTCGGCTGCGCTGGTCACGGCGGCCCTCCTTGGCGACGTCGGTGTCACCGGCGTGCGGCTCACGTCCGGGGGTGGGGGGAACCCGGTGACTATCTCGTGCCCTGTGAGCGCGGTCACCCTTGTGTTCATTTAGTTCACCGCGGGACCAAGAGGGAGACTGACGGCATGCACCTGCGCGTCCCCCGTCCCCGCAGCCTGGCCGGCCAGCTCTTCGCCGTGCAGGCCGTGCTGATCGCGGTGCTGGTGGCCGGGTACGCGGTGTTCACCTACGTCAACGACCGCGGGCAGGCCGAGGACGCCGCGGGCCGGGAGGCGCGGGCGGTCGCCCTGTCGATCGCGGACTCCCCGTCGGTGCGGGAGGCGATCCGCACCGACGACCCCTCGGCGCGGCTCCAGCCGTACGCGGTGCGGGTCATGGCGGACACCGACGTCGACTTCGTCACGATCATGAGCCCCGAGGGCACGCGCTGGACCCACCCGGACACCGCGCAGATCGGGCGGACGTTCCGTGGCCACATCGAGGCCGCGCTGGGGGGCCGCACCTTCACCGAGACCTACACCGGCACGCTCGGCCCGTCGGTCCGCGCGGTCACGCCGGTACGGGACGGCGGGCGCGTCGTCGGCCTGGTCAGCGCCGGGATCAAGGTCGAGGAGATCAGCAAGCTGGCGCAGGAGCAGCTGACGGCGCTGGTCACCGCGGCGGCCGGGGCGCTGCTGCTGGGCGCGGTCGGTACGTACGTCATCAACGCGCGGCTGCGGCGGCACACCCACAACATGAACGCGGCCGAGCTGAGCCGGATGCACGACTACCACCAGGCGGCGCTGCACGCGGTGCGCGAGGGGCTGCTGATGCTGGACGGGCGGCACCGGATCGCGCTGATCAACGACGGCGGCCGGGAGCTGCTCGGGGTGACGGGCGAGGCGGTCGGCGTCCCGGTGACGGAGCTGGGGCTGCCGGCGCCGCTGACGGGGGCGCTGCTGGCGTCGGAGCGCAGGGTGGACGAGGTGCACCTGACGGCCGACCGCGTCCTGGTGGTGAACACCTCGCCCGTCTCCGGCGGCGAACAGCGCGGCACGGTGGTCACCCTCCGGGACGTCACCCAGCTCCAGTCCCTGATGGGCGAGCTGAGCAGTGAGCGGGGCTTCTCGCAGGCCCTGCGCTCCCAGGCGCACGAGGCCGCCAACCGCCTGCACACGGTGGTGTCCCTGATCGAGCTGGGCCGTGCGGAGGAGGCCGTGGACTTCGCGACGGCGGAGCTGGAGCTGGCACAGGCGCTGACCGACCAGGTGGTGGCGGCGGTGAGCGAGCCGGTGCTGGCCGCGCTGCTGCTGGGCAAGACGGCGCAGGCCAACGAGCGCGGCGTGGAGCTGGTGGTGTCGCCCGAGAGCCGCCTCGACGACGGGCTGCTCCCCCCGTCTCTCCCCGCCCGCGACCTGGTGACCATCCTCGGCAACCTCATCGACAACGCGGTGGACGCGGCGCAGGGGGGTGTCCGCCCCCGGGTGACGGTGACGGCGTACACGGACCGGGAGCGGCTGGTGGTCCGGGTCGACGACACCGGGCCGGGGGTCGACCCGGCCCACGCGGACCTGGTCTTCCAGCGCGGTTACACCACGAAGCCGTCCGGTCCGGCCGGCCGGGGCCTGGGTCTCGCCCTGGTCCGCCAGGCCGTCCACCGGCACGGCGGCACGCTGACGGTGACGGAGGCGGCGGGCGGCGGGGCGTCGTTCGAGGCGGAGCTGCCGCTGACGGTGGGTGTCGCATGACCGCGCAGCAGCAGCCCATCCGGGTCCTGGTGGTGGAGGACGACCCGGTCGCCGCCGACGCGCACGTCCTGTACGTCGGCCGGGTGCCGGGTTTCACGGCGGTCGGCAAGGCGCACACGGGCGCGGAGGCCCGCCGCCTGCTGGACCGCACCCCGGTGGACCTGATCCTCCTGGACCTGCACCTTCCCGACGTGCACGGTCTCCAGCTCGCCCGCTCCCTGCGCGCCGCCGGTCACCGCGCCGACGTGATAGCGGTGACGTCGGCACGGGACCTGGCGGTGGTCCGGGAGGGCGTCTCCCTGGGCGTCGTCCAGTACGTCCTGAAACCCTTCACCTTCTCCACCCTGCGCGACCGCCTGGTCCGGTACGCCGAGTTCCGGGGCGCGGCCGGGGAGGCGAGCGGCCAGGACGAGGTCGACCGGGCGATCGCCACGCTGCGCGCACCGGGTCCGGCGGCGCTGCCCAAGGGACTCAGCGGCCCCACCCTGGAACGGGTCACCGACGCGCTGCGGGCCTCGGCGGAGGGCCTGACGGCGGCGGGCGTCGCCGAGACGGTCGGCATCTCCCGCATCACGGCCCGCCGCTACCTGGAACACCTGGTCGACACGGGCCGCGCGGAGCGCCGTCCGCAGTACGGGACGGTGGGGCGGCCGGAGTTGCAGTACCGGTGGGTGCGGGGGCGGTAGCCCGATGGGCAACGGGCAGCGCGGCCCACATCCTCGGCCCGCCGCCGGGAGTCCACCCGCAGCACCGTCCCCGCCGTGTACGCCGACTCGTCCGACGCCAGGTACACGGCCGCCTTCGCCAGTTCCGTCGGGGTGCCCAGGCGGTGGAGCGGCACGGTCCGGCGGAGTTCCTCGTAGAGGGCGGCCTGGCGTTCGGGGCCGAGTGCCGCGAACGCGTTGGTGACGGTGGGGCCCGCAGCCGTGCCGCGAGTGCCGCCTGGCCGGGTACGTCGCCGGCGTCGCTGACGATCGGCAGTACCGGTCCGTCCAGGTGCCGGGCGGCCTCCTCCAGCCTCTCCCGTGAACGGCCGGTGATGGCGACGGTCGCACCGTCGGCGGCCACGGTCGTCCCGGTCACGTAGCCCGCCCGGTCGCTCGCGAGGAACGCGATCACCTCGGCCACCTCCGCCGGGTCGGAGGTGCGGCCCCCGGCTCCTCCGCCGGCCGCCGTACGTCCGCCGGGCGGGACACGTCAGCCGTGACGAAGCGCACGGTGGCGGCGGTGCCGAGGTCGTCCACCACCCGGGCCGTCGCGTGCCCGAGTCCGCCAATCGCGCCGGAACCCGTGATGAGTGACGTCCTGCCGGTCAGTTCCACGTTCCATGGACAAGACCCTGGAGCGCGCACTCGAACTGTTCTGGTCCCGGGGCTACGGGGCGACCTCGATCCAGTACCGGCGTGACCGGACCCGCCGGGTCCGGGGAGAGGTCCGGGCAGAGGTCAGGGGAGAGGTTGCGGAAGATTTCCGGGCCCCCCACGTTTATCCGGTCCCGCACCCCCGTCTGCCGCACCGACTCATTGACCTGACCGGACCCCGCCTCCTACGTTCGCCTCGCAGCCATCCCGGCCACAGCGACGTGCCCGCAGGAGGTCATGCCCGTGCGCCCCACCGCCGTGCTTCCGGCCCTCACCGTCCTCGTTCTCGCCGCCACCGCCCTCACCGCCTGCGGAGGCGGCTCCGGCAGTGATCCGGACACCGTGAGGGTCTCCTTCAAGCAGTCCACGGACAACTCCGTGAAAGTGGCGGACGAGTTCCTCGCCGGTATCAAGAAGCAGTTCGAGAAGGCGCACCCCGGGAAGAGCGTCGAACTGGTTCCCATCAAGGCGCCGGACTCGGAGTACTACACCAAGGTCCAGCAGATGCTCCGCTCCCCCAAGACCGCGCCCGACCTGGTCTACGAGGACACCTTCCTCATCAACTCCGACATCACCAGCGGGTATCTGAAGCCGCTCGACTCCTACCTCGCGAAGTGGGCCGACTGGGACCACTTCGCCGAGACCAGCAAGGACTCGGCGCGCGGCGAGGACGGCAAGACGTACGGCGTCCCGGACGGGACGGACACCCGGGGGCTGTGGTTCAGCAAGGACATCTTCGCCAGGGCCGGACTCCCCGCCGACTGGCAGCCGAAGAGCTGGGAGGAGGTGCTGGACGCCGCCCGCGCCGTCAAGAAGAAGGTGCCCGGCGTCACCCCGCTCAACATCTACACCGGCAAGCCCGTCGGCGAGGCCGCCACCATGCAGACCTTCGAGATGCTGCTGTACGGGACCGGGGAAGGGACCACCGACCCGATGTACGACAAGGGGTCCAGGAAGTGGATCGCCGGGAGCCGGGCGTTCGAGGACGCCCTCGCCTTCGTCGAGACCGTCTTCGAGGAGAAGCTCGGGCCCGACGTCTCCACCGCCCTCGACCCCAACATCATGACCATGGTCCGGGGCGATCTGCTGCCGAAGGGCAAGCTCGCCATCGCCCTCGACGGGTCCTGGCTGCCGCAGGACTGGCTGCCGGGCAGCGGGCACGAGTGGCCCGAGTGGTCGCGGGAGCTGGGGCTGGCCGCGATGCCGACGCAGAACGGGCAGGCGCCCGGCAAGGTGAGCATGTCGGGTGGCTGGGCCTGGTCGGTCCCGGCCAAGGCCCACAATCCCGACCTGGCGTTCGAGTTCATCAAGACCATGCAGACCAAGGCCAACGCCCAGAAGTGGTACGTCGCCAACTCCGGCATCGCCGTACGGGAGGACGTCGCCGCCGACCCCGCGTACGTCGAGGCCCAGCCCGGCATCGAGTTCTTCACCGACCTCGTCGCCAGCAGCCACTACCGCCCCGCCTATCCGGCGTACCCGAAGGTGTCGGTCGCCGTGCAGGAGGCCATGGAGGGTGTGACGACGGGCGACATGTCGGTCGACGAGGCCGCGCGCGGCTACGACGACGCGCTGAAGGACGCCACCGACAACCAGGTGGTGGTGCGGAAGTGAGCGGAGCGCGCCGGGCCCTGGTCCGGGCGTTCCCCGTCTCCCCCGCCGTCGTCCTGCTGCTCCTCTTCCTCGTCGGCCCGATCGTCTACTGCGTCGTCATCGCCTTCACCGACCTCCAGCTCACCGGGCAGGCCGAGGAGTCGTTCGTCGGGATCGAGAACTTCCGGCGGGCGGTGACGGACGACGCGTTCCTCAACGCCGTCTGGCTGACGCTGGTGTTCACGGTGGTGTCCGCCGTCGTCGGGCAGAACACCCTGGGACTGGCGCTCGCCTTCCTGATGCGGCGCGCGTCGAAGGCGGTGCGGACCCTGACCGGCGCCGTCGTCGTCACCGCCTGGGTGCTGCCCGAGGTCGTCGCCGGGTTCCTGCTGTACGCCTTCTTCCGCCGGGAGGGCACCCTCAACGCCGTACTGGACCAGCTCCACCTGCCCACCCAGAACTGGCTGTTCACCCTGCCGATCCTCGCCGTGTCCTTCGCCAACGTGTGGCGGGGCACCGCCTTCTCCATGCTCGTGTACTCCGCCGCGCTCGACGAGATCCCCAAGGAGATCACCGAGGCCGCCGAGGTCGACGGCGCGGGCGGCCGGCAGCGGCTGTGGCACGTCACCCTGCCGATGATCCGCCGCTCCGTCGGCACCAATCTGATGCTCATCACTCTCCAGACACTGTCGGTCTTCGGGCTCATCTGGGTGATGACCCGGGGCGGACCCAGCGGCAAGAGCCAGACGCTGCCGCTGTACATGTACGAGCAGGCGTTCCAGAACAGCCTCATCGGCTACGGCACGGCGGTCGCGCTGCTGCTGCTGGTCATCGGCTCGCTGTTCTCGGTCGTGTACCTGCGGCTGCTGCGGACGGAGGTGTGACGACGATGGCCCGCGCTTCCCTGGCCGTCCGCCGCTCCCGGCGCCGGCTCGCCGCCGACACGGGACTGCTGCTCGCCGCCGCCGCGTTCGCGCTGCCCCTGCTGTGGGTGGTGCTGTCCGCCGTGGACCCGGACGCCGGGCTCAGGGTGAAGAGCCCCGACGGGCTCACCCTGGACCACTTCGACGCGATCCTCACCGCCGACATCACCTTCACACCGCTACTGAACAGCCTGATCCTCTGCGGCGGCGCGACGGCGCTGACCGTGGCGTGCGCCGCCCTCGCCGCGTATCCGCTCTCCCGGTTCCGGTCGCGGCTCAACCGGCCGTTCCTGGTCTCCGTCCTCTTCGCGACGTGCCTGCCGATCACGGCGATCATGGTGCCGGTGTACGCCCTGTTCGTCCGGGTGAACCTCATCGACACCATGCAGGGGACGATCCTCTTCTTCGCCGCCTCCCAACTCCCCTTCGCCATCTGGCTGATGAAGAACTTCATGGACGGGGTGCCGAAGGAGCTGGAGGAGGCCGCCTGGACGGACGGGGCGTCGTCCTTCCAGTCCCTGCTGCGGATCGTGCTGCCGCTGATGGGGCCGGGGGTGGCGGTGGTGACGGTGTTCTCGTTCGTGATGATGTGGGGGAACTTCTTCGTCCCCTTCATGCTGCTGCTCACCCCCGACCGGATGCCGGCCTCGGTCAGCATCAACGAGTTCTTCGGCAACCGGGGCATGGTGGCGTACGGCCAGCTCGCGGCGTTCTCGATCGTCTACTCGACACCCGTGATCCTGCTGTACGTGCTCATCTCCCGGCGGCTGGGCGGCGGCTTCGCCCTCGGCGGCGCCGTGAAGGGGTGAGGTGTACGAAAAACTCCGCCGCCGTACCTTTCCACGATCCGTATTCCTGGCCGAACAGAC
Organism: Streptomyces sp. CRN 30; assembly: GCF_034105845.1. Classification (NCBI taxonomy): domain Bacteria; kingdom Bacillati; phylum Actinomycetota; class Actinomycetes; order Kitasatosporales; family Streptomycetaceae; genus Streptomyces; species Streptomyces sp. CRN 30. The sequence goes on from NZ_JAVRHI010000203.1 coordinate 20,151, forward strand.
GGTAGTCAACTTCCCCCGCCCGCCCCTACCTTGTGGCCCGTGCGCCGACCCGAAGACAGACCCGCAGACGGAACGGACCAGCCCGCCACGCCCTTCGACGCCCTCGCCGCCCGCCGTCTCCGTGCCGCCCTCGGCATGGGGCCCGAACACGTCGCCCGTGACATGCGGGTGTCCTACGGACTGACCTACGTCGGCCCCGACCTCGTCCTCGCCTGGGAGCAGGGCACCGCCTGCCCCGGCAGCGGTGAGCTGACCGCCCTCGCGGGCGCGCTGTGGTGTGCCCCGGACGACCTGGTCGCCCGGCCCCGGACGCTGCGCGAGCACCGCGTCGCCCGGGGGCTCGACCCGGAGGAGGTGGCCCGCGCCGCGGGCGTCGACCTCCGCTCCTACCTGCGGATGGAGGAGAAGGACGCGTGGCGCGGCACCGACCGCCAGTCGGCGGCGCTGGCCGGGGTGCTCGCCCTGTCGCTGCCGGACTTCGTCACCGTCACCGGCCGGGACGGCCGCCTCACGGAGCTGCTGCGCACCGCGGTGACCACCCGCTGGCAGGGCTGCGTCCGGGCGGTCGCCAAGATCGTGCCGCTGGAGCGCAGCCTCCTGGAGGACGTCCTGCGCGAGCTGAACGAGTCCTACCGGGCCAACCTGGCGACCCCGGCCGGCCGGGACCTCGTCGACCGGGTGCCCGAATACTTCTGGACAGCGATCGAGAAGGAGATGAGCGGCTGAGCCGCCCCGCAGGGGGGGCCAGGGGTCCTAGAAGACCGACTCCGCCTCGTCCATGCGGTCCTTCGGGACCGTCTTCAGCTCGGTGACCGCCTCCGCCAGCGGGACCATCACCACGTCCGTGCCGCGCAGCGCGGTCATCCGGCCGAAGTCGCCGCGGTGGGCGGCCTCGATCGCGTGCCAGCCGAAACGGGTGGCGAGCACGCGGTCGTACGCCGTCGGCGTGCCGCCGCGCTGCACGTGGCCGAGGATGACCGGCTTGGACTCCTTGCCGAGCCGCCGCTCCAGCTCGTACGCCAGCGCCGTGCCGATGCCCTGGAACCGCTCGTGGCCGAACTGGTCGATCTCGCCGTGGCCGTAGTCCATGGACCCCTCGACGGGGTGGGCGCCCTCGGCGACGCAGATCACCGCGAACTTCTTGCCGCGGGCGAACCGCTCCTCGACCATCTTGACCAGGTCGGCCGGGTCGAAGGGCCGCTCCGGCAGGCAGATGCCGTGCGCGCCGGCGGCCATGCCGGACTCCAGGGCGATCCAGCCCGCGTGCCGCCCCATGACCTCGACGACCATCACACGCTGGTGGGACTCGGCGGTGGTCTTCAGCCGGTCCATGGCCTCCGTGGCCACGCCCACGGCCGTGTCGAAGCCGAAGGTGCGGTCGGTGGAGGAGATGTCGTTGTCGATGGTCTTCGGCACGCCGACCACCGGCAGCCCGGCGTCGGACAGCATCCGGGCCGCGGTGAGCGTGCCCTCGCCGCCGATCGGGATCAGCGCGTCGATGCCGAAGTCGCTGACGATGTCCGCCGCGTTCTCGCAGGCCTCGCGGAGCCGGTCGCGCTCCAGCCGGGAGGAGCCGAGGATGGTGCCGCCGCGGGCGAGGATGCCGCTGACCTCGTTGAGACCGAGGGCGCGGTAGCGGCCGTCCAGCAGACCGGCGTACCCGTCCTCGAAGCCGATGACCTCGTCGTCGTACTGGGTGACCGCTCGGTGCACGACCGACCGGATCACTGCGTTCAGGCCAGGGCAGTCGCCGCCTGCGGTGAGAACTCCGATACGCATCGTGCTGTGTCTCCTGCTCCCTGTTGACACCGGTGAGGCACTGTCGATTGTTCCATGCCCCACAGGACACCGCCGACGCGGACATTGACGGGCGCCTTATCTATCGCGAGGGGTATTGTCAAGAGGGTTGCGCTCACCTCGGTGGGCGAATTTGTGATGCCGACGGACCGCCCGAGCATTGGAGAGCACGCGTGACCCGCAGCGTGTACGTGACCGGTATCGACCGCGGCGACGGCCGCCAGGTCGTCGAGCTGGGGGTCATGGAACTCCTGACCCGGCAGGTCGACCGGGTCGGCGTCTTCCGCCCCCTGGTCCACGACGGACCCGACCGTCTGTTCGAGCTGCTGCGCTCGCGGTACCGGCTCTCGCAGGACCCCGCGACCGTCTACGGCCTCGGCTACGAGGAGGCGTCCGCGCTCCAGGCCGAGCAGGGCACCGACGAACTGGTCTCCGCCCTGGTCGACCGGTTCCACCTGGTCGCCCGCGACTACGACGTCGTCCTCGTCCTCGGCACCGACTTCGCCGACACCCAGCTCCCCGACGAGCTGGCGCTCAACGCCCGGCTCGCCAACGAGTTCGGCGCGTCCGTGCTCCCGGTCGTCGGCGGCCGCAAGCAGACCGCGGAGTCCGTGCTCGCCGAGACCCGCAACGCCTTCCGTGCCTACGACTCCCTCGGCTGCGACGTGCTGGCCATGGTCACCAACCGGGTGGCCCGCGAGGACCGGGACCTGATCGCGGAGCGGCTCACCGGGCTGCTGCCGGTGCCCTGCTCGGTCGTCCCCGACGAACCCGCGCTCTCCGCGCCGACCGTCTCCCAGATCGCCCACTCCCTGGGGGCCCGGGTCGTCCTCGGCGACGACGCGGGGCTCGCCCGGGACGCGCTGGACTTCGTCTTCGGCGGCGCCTCGCTCGCCAAGTTCCTCGGCGCGCTGACCCCGGGCTGCCTGGTCGTCACCCCCGGCGACCGCGCCGACCTGGTCATCGGCTCGCTCGCCGCGCACAGCGCCGGCACCCCGCCGATAGCCGGTGTCCTGCTCACCCTGGACGAGGTGCCGAACGAGGACATCCTCACCCTCGCCGCCCGGCTCGCCCCCGGCACCCCGGTGCTGGCGGTCTCCGGCAACAGCTTCCCCACCGCCGAGCGGCTGTTCTCCCTGGAGGGCAAGCTCAACGCCGCCACCCCGCGCAAGGCGGAGACCGCGCTCGGCCTCTTCGAGCGGTACGTCGACACCGCCGCGCTCGACAAGCGGGTCTCCGCGCCGAGCAGCGACCGCGTCACGCCGATGATGTTCGAGCACAAGCTGCTGGAGCAGGCCCGCTCCGACCTGCGCCGGGTCGTCCTGCCCGAGGGCACCGAGGAGCGGGTGCTGCACGCGGCGGAGGTGCTGCTGCGCCGCGGCGTCTGCGACCTCACCCTGCTCGGCCCCGTGGAGCAGATCCGCAAGAAGGCCGCCGACCTCGGTATCGACCTCGGCGGCTCGCAGCTGATCGACCCGGCCACCAGCGAGCTGCGCGACTCCTTCGCCGAGCGGTACGCGGCGCTCCGCGCCCACAAGGGCGTCACCGTCGAGCTGGCCTACGACGTCGTCTCCGACGTGAACTACTTCGGCACGCTGATGGTGCAGGAGGGCCTCGCCGACGGCATGGTGTCGGGCTCCGTGCACTCCACGGCGGCCACCATCCGCCCGGCCTTCGAGATCATCAAGACCAAGCCGGAGGCGTCGATCGTCTCCTCGGTCTTCTTCATGTGCCTGGCCGACAAGGTCCTCGTCTACGGCGACTGCGCGGTCAACCCGGACCCGAACGCCGAGCAGCTCGCCGACATCGCCGTCCAGTCGGCGTCCACGGCGGCCCGCTTCGGCGTCGAGCCGCGGATCGCGATGCTGTCGTACTCCACCGGCACCTCCGGTTCCGGCGCCGACGTCGACAAGGTGCGCGAGGCGACGGAGACCGTCCGCGCGCGGCGCTCCGACCTGATGATCGAGGGTCCGATCCAGTACGACGCCGCCGTGGAGCCGACCGTCGCGGCGACCAAGCTCCCCGGGTCCCGGGTGGCCGGGCAGGCGAGCGTGCTGATCTTCCCCGACCTGAACACCGGCAACAACACCTACAAGGCCGTGCAGCGCTCGGCCGGCGCCATCGCCGTCGGCCCGGTCCTCCAGGGCCTGCGCAAGCCGGTCAACGACCTGTCCCGGGGCGCCCTGGTCCAGGACATCGTCAACACCGTCGCCATCACGGCGATCCAGGCCCAGGCCCAGTCCCCGAACGAGAAGGCTGCCGAACAGTGAGCTCCCCCACCCGCGTCCTCGTCCTCAACTCCGGCTCCTCCTCGCTGAAGTACCAGCTGCTCGACATGCGGGACAGCAGCCGGCTCGCGGTGGGCCTGGTCGAGCGCATCGGCGAGCGGACCTCCCGGCTCAAGCACACCTGCGTCGGCGGCGGCGACACCCGCGAGCAGCAGGGGCCGATGCACGACCACGAGGCCGCCCTGAAGGCGGTCGCCGGGGAGCTGGCCAAGGACGGCCTGGGCCTGGACTCCCCCGACCTGGCCGCGATAGGGCACCGGGTGGTGCACGGCGGCGAGTTCTTCAGCGAGCCCACCGTCATCGACGACACGGTGCTCACCGAGATCGAGCGGCTGATCCCGGTCGCCCCCCTGCACAACCCGGCCAACCTCACCGGCATCCGCACCGCGCGGGCGCTCCGTCCCGACCTGCCGCAGGTCGCCGTCTTCGACACCGCGTTCCACACGACGATGCCTCAGGCGGCGGCGCGCTACGCCATCGACCCGAAGATCGCCGACCGGCACCGCATCCGCCGCTACGGCTTCCACGGCACCTCCCACGCCTACGTCTCCCGTGAGACCGCGCGGCTCCTGGGCAAGGCGCCGGAGGACGTCAACGTCATCGTGCTGCACCTCGGCAACGGCGCCTCGGCCTCCGCGGTCGAGGGCGGCCGGTGCGTGGACACCTCGATGGGGCTGACGCCTTTGGAGGGGCTCGTCATGGGTACGCGCTCCGGTGACCTTGACCCGGCGGTCATCTTCCATTTGCAGCGCGTCGGCGGAATGTCCATGGACGAGATCGACACTCTCCTCAACAAGAGGAGCGGTCTCTTCGGGCTCTGCGGGGACAACGACATGCGGGAGATCCGCCGCCGGGTCGACGAGGGCGACGAGCAGGCCGCCCTCGCGTTCGACATCTACATTCACCGGCTGAAGAAGTACATCGGCGCCTATTACGCCGTTCTGGGCCGGGTCGACGCGGTCGTCTTCACCGCCGGTGTCGGGGAGAACGCGGCCCCGGTGCGGGAGGCGGCGGTGGCCGGCCTGGAGGGCCTGGGCCTGGCGGTCGACGGGGAGCGGAACGCCGTACGGGCCGACGGGCCGCGGCTGGTCTCGCCCGACGGCGCCCGGGTGGCGGTCGCCGTGGTGCCCACCGACGAGGAATTGGAGATCGCGACACAGACGTACGAACTGGTCGGGAAGAACAGCTGAGAGCATGGGCAGAATTCACGAGTGAGCACACCGGCGCCCATTTGTACCTTCCGCCAGACGGAATATTCCGCCGCGAAACAAACCGATAGGATCGCCCCATGCGCCGTTCGAAAATCGTCTGTACTCTCGGCCCCGCGGTCGACTCCCACGAGCAGCTCGTCTCGCTGATCGAGGCCGGCATGAACGTGGCCCGCTTCAACTTCAGCCACGGCACCCACGCCGAGCACCAGGGCCGGTACGACCGGGTCCGCGCCGCCGCCAAGGAGACCGGCCGGGCCATCGGCGTCCTCGCCGACCTCCAGGGCCCGAAGATCCGGCTGGAGACCTTCGCCGAGGGCCCCGTCGAGCTGGTGCGCGGTGACGAGTTCACCATCACCACCGAGGACGTCCCGGGCGACAAGACGATCTGCGGTACGACGTACAAGGGCCTGCCCGGTGACGTCACCAAGGGCGACCAGGTACTCATCAACGACGGCAACGTCGAGCTGAAGGTCACCGGCGTCGAGGGCCCGCGGGTGAAGACGATCGTCATCGAGGGCGGCGTCATCTCCGACCACAAGGGCATCAACCTGCCCGGCGCGGCGGTCAACGTCCCCGCCCTGTCCGAGAAGGACGTCGAGGACCTCCGCTTCGCGCTGCGGATGGGCTGCGACCTCGTCGCGCTCTCCTTCGTCCGGGACGCCAAGGACGTCGCCGACGTGCACCGCGTGATGGACGAGGAGGGCCGCCGCGTCCCCGTCGTCGCCAAGGTGGAGAAGCCGCAGGCGGTCGAGAACATGGAGGACGTCGTCGCGGCGTTCGACGCCGTCATGGTCGCCCGCGGCGACCTGGCCGTCGAGTACCCGCTCGAAAAGGTCCCCATGGTGCAGAAGCGGCTCATCGAGCTGTGCCGCCGCAACGCCAAGCCGGTGATCGTGGCGACCCAGATGATGGAGTCGATGATCACCAACTCCCGGCCGACCCGCGCCGAGGCGTCCGACGTCGCCAACGCCATCCTGGACGGCGCCGACGCGGTCATGCTCTCCGCCGAGTCCAGCGTGGGCGCGTACCCGATCGAGACGGTCAAGACGATGTCGAAGATCGTCACGGCCGCCGAGCAGGAGCTGCTCTCCAAGGGCCTCCAGCCGCTGGTCCCGGGCAAGAAGCCGCGCACGCAGGGCGGTTCGGTGGCCCGTGCCGCCGCCGAGATCGCCGACTTCCTCGGCGGCAAGGGCCTGGTGGCGTTCACCCAGTCCGGTGACACCGCCCGCCGGCTCTCCCGCTACCGCGCGGTCCAGCCGATCATCGCGTACACCACCGACGAGTCCACCCGCAACCAGCTGGCGCTGAGCTGGGGTGTGGAGTCGCACGTCGTGCCGTTCGTCAACTCCACCGACGAGATGGTCGACCTGGTGGACCAGGAGATGGTCAAGCTCAACCGCTTCAACCCCGGCGACGTCATCGTCATCACCGCGGGTTCGCCCCCCGGCGTCCCCGGCACGACGAACATGGTCCGGGTGCACCACCTGGGCGAGGCGGGCCGCTAGTAGCGGTCTCCTACGGCATCGAGGGCGCCCCCTGCGTGCGGGGGGCGCCCTCAGCCGTTCGTGCTGCCGTCGCCGCGGCTCAGTCGGTTATGTACTGGTGCAGTCCGGGAACGGTCAGCGTGCCGCCGAACTGTCCCGCCTGCACGACCTTCACCTTGGTGAAGTAGATCAGCGGAATGTCCAGCGGGGGCGGGTTCTCCGGGTCGAAAGTGATCGGGATGAGCCCCAGCAGGTTGCCGGAGATGCTCTCCGTGTACATCACCGTGTCACCGTCGCGGATCGTGGACGTCGACCCCTCGGCGGCCTGCACGTGGTGGGTCTTGCCGGTGGTGTCGTCCTTGACGATCTGGTGCAGGTCGCCGATGTCGGTGCCGCTGGATATGACGTACTTCAGCACCTTCTTCGTCGCCCCGCTCGCGGTGCGCACCTCCACGATCCCCTTGTACGAGGCCCCCTTGAGCGTCAGCGAGCTGGCCTCCAGCTCCCAGGGCTCGTTCGGCAGGGCGAGGGTGTTGTCGACACCGCCCACGTCGTCGGTGGCGACCGGGCAGTCCTCGGCCGTGGCGTCGGCGTCGGCGTCGTCCTCGTCGGAGGCACTGGCGGAGGGGGTGGGGGTGGGGGACCCACTGGCACCGGCGTCGGCGTCGGGGGAGGCGGTGGGGTCGTCGGCGTCGGCGGCCGGGGCGTCGGCGGCACCGTCGCTGCCGCTCCCGTCCTCCGCGTCCTCCTCGTTCGCCGCGCCGGTGTCCTCGGCGGACCCGTCGCCCTCGGGAGCAGCCGCGGAAGCCGAGGCGGACGCGGACGGGGACGGGGCCGCCGATGCCGAGGCGCTCGCGGACTCCTCGGCCCCCTTCCCCCCGGTGAAGAAGTCCTCGATGGCGTCGCCGATGCCCTCCAGCAGGCCGCCGCTCTCGGAGGCGGACGGGGACGGGGAGGCGGCGGCCTCCTCCGACTTCTCGACCGACTTCTCCGTGGAGGCGGACGCGGAAGCCGACGTGGAGGGGGAGGCGGAAGCGGACGGCTCGGGCTCGGTGTCGTCACCGGCCGTGTCGTCGCCCTTGTCGTCGGAACCTGAATCCGACGAAGAGGACGAGTCGCCGTCCGTGCCGCTGTCCGTGGAGCCGGTGCCCTCCGTGCTGCTCTCGCTCGCCGAGGGCGACGGCGTGGCCGACGCGGAGGCGTCGCCCTTGTCGTCCTCGTCGCCCTCCATCGCCTCCACACAGGCCTTGTACTCCTCGGCCGTCAGGCTCTTGGAGGTGGCGGCCGGGTCGTTGCCGTCCGCGACGGCCAGGGTCGGGGTGAACCCCATTCCCATGAGCACGGCCGTCGGCATCGCCGCGAGGGCGAAGACCTTGCCGGTCGGCATGTGGAACCTGGTGAACAGTGGCTTCTTGGGCGCCGCGTGACGCGGCCCGGTTCTCACACGGGACGCTCCCGCATCAGCCGCGTGAGTCACCTCGTCAGCCGGCACTGTGCCTCCCGTTCGTCCCGTTGGACGGGATCGTTCCTGACAGATCGTTGGGCTCGCCCGCCGGACCCTCGGGAGCACCTCCCGGTCCCGTCGCCCCCTCGGCCGGCTGCGGCTCGGCCGGCACACCCGGGGCCCACGACACGGCCATCGCTCCGCCGATGAGCGAGAGCAGGAAGCCGACGACGAAGCCGCCGAAGTTGGACACGGGGATGGAGACCAGAGCGAGCAGGATCGCCGCGACACCCGCGAAGGTCCGCACGTGCTGCTGGAACCAGAGGCTGATACCGAGGACGACCAGCAGCACGCCGATGATCAGGGACCCGGCTCCGGCGGTGGTGGACATCGCCAGTGTCAGAGCACCGAACTTCAGGTGCGCGTACGGGAAGTACATGATCGGGAGGCCACCGAGCAGGACGAGCAGACCGGCCCAGAACGGCCGGGTGCCACGCCAGTTACGGAACTGCTGCCTCCGGCGGGTGAACTGGCCGGGGGCGGCAGGAGTCTCGGCGCTCATGGAAAACAGCTCCCTGGTACAGCGTTGCTGTGGTGGTGATGGGGGCCGCCTCCCTGAAGGCGGCCGGCGAAACGGGCAGGGGCGCGAGACGGCCCCCGCCCGTCAACGAGTGCCTAGTAGCACTCTTCCTTGCCCTTGACGATGGACATCTTCAAGTTCGGGAGCTTGAAGGTTCCGGCCGTGGTGGCCCACGCCGTCTGCTTCACACCGGTCAGCACGGCGGAATCAGCCTGCTGCGAGAAGCCACCCGTGCTGGCGTGGTCGCCGCTCTTCATGCCGGGGCCCTTGTTCATCGCGCCCGCGGCAACGCCGATGTCGATGTTGCTGAACTCGGCGTCTGCCTCGAGGTCGTCGAGGTCGATGTAGAGCTTCTCGGCGTAGACCTGCTTGTCCTGGTCGTCGCTGTTGCCCGCGCCCAACCGCAGGGTCACGGTGCCGACCAGCGGGATGTTGGGCGTGACGACCGACTGGCACAGGTTCTTGATGTATGCCTTGTCGAACGCCGAGACCGCCACGGCGTGGTTGCCGCCGGCGCCCTCGTCGTAGGCACCGTACTGGGAGAAGCCCGTGCCCTCGAGCCGGTCGGCCCGGACCTTGAACTGCTGCCCCGACACACTGAACGAAGCGGCCAGCGCCCCCTGCGCCAGGGCGACACCTATCGCTGCCGTCGCGGCCACGCTGGGCACCATGACCACAGCGAACCGCTTCCATCTGGTCCCGCCACGCACTTGGGACTCCATTTTTCCTCCTTCTCGGACGTACATCTCCTGGCCTCGGCTCGCCCCCGAATGCGGCGGCTCGGCCGGGCAGGGATGGGAGAAGTGCTACGTCCTCGGGAAGGAGAGCGCCCGCGCTCGGCGGCGCGCACCACGCGCCCGAATCACCGGCGATCACCCCCGAGCGACAACCACTGGTCGCGCCTGACACACATCACGCACAACCTTGCCGGACAGGCTCCGCCGGGTGGGCGAAGACCCCCCTGTCCAAGGGCCGGCTCCACTGCCGCCGGTCCTGCTCGGTGGGGACCCAGGAAGCCCCGCGACCCGATTGGCGGTCGGGGTACGGGAATGGACCGAGCGTGGCCGATCGTGGTGCATTCTCGGCTGGCGCACAAGGGGGTTCGTTACTCGCTAGTAACGGCAGGGTCACCGCAGGACGACACGGGGGCCACGACCGGCGACGCTCGGTGTCACTCAGAGACAGGACAAAGGGAGTCTTTCTCGGACAGAACCGAGCACTCCTCAGCCGTCGACTTACTCGCAGTAACAGCGGCCACGATTACCAAGATTTGGCAAAGCGCGGCCGCATTGCTACTCCGGCGCCGTGTTCCTTCACACGGGCATCGCGTCGGGCATCAGCTCGGACATCGCTCAGAACAGGGCACGCGCGAGGGCCCGGCGCGCCGCCGTCACCCGCGGGTCGTCGGCGCCGACGACCTCGAACAGCTCAAGGAGCCGCACCCGTACGGCGTCCCGGTCGTCGCCCGCCGTGCGCCGCACCGTGTCGATGAGGCGCCCGAAGGCGTCCTCGACGTGCCCGCCGACGAGGTCCAGGTCGGCGGCGGCGATCTGCGCCTGGACGTCGTCCGGCTTCTCGGCCGCGTCCTGGCGCACCCGCTGCGGGTCCGCGTCCTGCACGCGCTGGAGCAACTCGGCCTGGGCGAGGCCCAGTTTGGCCTCCATGTTGCCCGGCTCGTCGCTCAGTACGTTCTGGTAGGCGCGGACGGCACCGGCCAGGTCGCCCGCGTCCAGCGCCTGCACGGCGGCCTCCAGGGCCGCGTCGTGCGGTCCGGCCGGGGCGGCGGGGGCCTGCTGAGCGGCGGCAGCGGGGTCGGCCTCGGGGTCGACGGCGAGACCGGTCAGCCCGAAGCGCTCCTCGGCGACCTGCACCAGCTGGTCCAGGGTGGAGCGGATCTGGGACTCGGGGGCGGCACCCTGGAAGAGGGGGAGCGCCTGTCCGGCGACGACCGCGAAGACGGCCGGAATGCCCTGGACGCCGAACTGCTGCATCAGCATCTGATTGGCGTCGACGTCGATCTTGGCGAGGACGAACCGGCCGTTGTACTCGACGGCCAGCCGCTCCAGGACCGGGCTCAGCTGCTTGCAGGGCTCGCACCACTCGGCCCAGAAGTCGATGACGACCGGGACCTCGGTGGACCGCTGAAGTACGTCACGCTCGAACCCGGCCTCGTCTGCGTCGATGACGAGGTCGGCCGGGGAGACGGCTCCGCCGCCGCCCTGCTGCGCGGCCTGGGCGCGCGCCTGCTCCGCCTTCGCCTTGGCCTCCTGGGCCGCCTTCACCGCGGCGAGGTCGACGACCCCGCTCATGGACATGTTCCGTGGCTGCATGCGCCTATCCTCCCCCGTACCGCGCGCGTCCGTGAAAAGCGGCCTGAAACCCGCTCTGATGTGTGCCGTCCGGCGCCGGGTCCCCACCCGGCGCGTGTGGTCGTCGCTCCGGCGGACGGTCCGGGCACGCCCGGCACCCCGCTTTCGCTACGGGTCGTAGCGTAATCCCCGGTGACCCTCCGGCGATACGGCCTCTTGGTGATCTCCCTCACGGACCAGCCCGGCAAACCCGCGGTTAAGGTCGGGGGATGCCGAACAGCTCCCCCGCCGGCCGCGCCGGCCGTCCGCGCAGCGCGGCGGCCGATGCCGCGATCCTGGCCGCGACGCGGGAGGCGCTGGTCGAACTGGGCTGGTCGAAGCTGACGCTGGGGGACGTGGCGACGCGGGCCGGGGTCGCCAAGACGACCCTCTACCGTCGCTGGGCGGGCAAGAACGAGCTGGTCGTGGACGCGGTAGCGGAACTCTTCGACGAGCTGCGGCTGCCGGACCGGGGCAGCCTGGCCGCCGACATCGAGGGTGTGGTGCTCCAGTTCGCGGCGATCCTGGCCCGCCCGGAGGCGCGCAGCGGGCTGATGGCGGTCGTCGCCGAGTCGACGCGGGACGCGGCCCTGCGGGAACGCATCCGGTGCTCGATCGTGGCCCGGCAGAAGCGGCTGGTCCTGGAGGGCCGCGCCCGTGCCCAGGCGCGCGGCGAACTTCCCCCCGAGCCGGACCCGGACCGGGCCGCCCGCACCGCGGACCTGATCTTCGACATGGTGGCGGGCGCGGTGGTGCACCGCACTCTGGTGAGCGCGGAACCGGCGGACGGTGAATGGATTCGGGGGCTGTCCCGGGTGCTGCTGCTGGGGCTGAACGGCGCAGGAGCGTAGCCGAAACGTAACAAGGGAAAGCCGTATATATCTGCCGGTCATATCTGTAGAGTTCCTGTGCCCATGCTCTCGTTCGTTCACCGAGTTACACCGGTTACGCCAGAACAGGAACAGATCAGATATGAGACTCCGCAGGATTCTTCCCGTTGCCATGATTCTGCCGGGTCTGCTCGCGATATCCGCGTGCAGCGACTCGGATGAATCCGACGACAAGAAGACTGCGGCGGCGTCCGCGACGCCCACGCCGTCGAGCGCGGAGGACAAGGCGGCGGCGGAGGCGAAGAAAGCCGGTGCCGTGACCCCGCAGGAGCTGGAGAAGGCCACCATCTCCGGAAAGCGCAAGGGGTTCGAGTTCAAAAAGGTCGCCAAGGCGGAGGTCGAGGCGGGCAGGGACATGAAGGCGAACAAGACGGAATGCCAGCCGCTGGCCAGCCTGGCCGGCGGTTACACGCACATCGAGGCGTTCAGCACGGTCCACCGCTCCCTCGACCCGACCGAGGCGAAGAACGCGACGGTGGGCTCGATGTGGCTGTCCACCCTCTCCGAGAAGGACGCGGAACGCGTCATGTCGGACCTGCGCGCCGCGCTGGACGACTGCGCCGACGGCTTCAAGACGCTCGGCCTGACCTACAAGGACGTCAAGTCGGTCAAGGTGTCCAAGCTCGGGGACGAGGCGGTCGGCTACCGCATCACCAGCGTCGTCGCCAAGCAGTCCGTGCCGATGACGTACACGGTCGTCCGCAAGGGCGGGGTGGTCGCGGCGTTCTACGGGGTGAACATGCTGGACGCGGACGACGCGGCGATCCCGGAAGCGGTGGTCGAGGAGCAGGTGAAGCAGGTGGGGTGACCGCGGGACCGACCGACTCGTGAAGAGAGGGCCAGCCGCATGGGTGGCCCTCTCTTCTTGACGGTCCGAATCAGTCACCGATGAATTGCAGGTAACCGGTCCGCTTGTAGACCCATTCCGCGCTCTCTCTCAGTCTTCTCAGTACAGGTGTCAGACTGTCAGCGGGCAATGTGTCCATCTCCCGCACGAGCTGATACGCCTGCTTACTGTTGAAGAGCGTTTCCTTGTACTCGCTGATACCCCAGCGAACACTGGTGTCCGGAGCGTCGAGGACGAACTGGAACAAAGAGCGTTCCGGATCGTCCGTGAATCTGTCCTCGATGCCCCTTCCTCCATTGAGGACGCGGACCGCGATACCCATCGTGCTCTCTTCCGTCAAACTAGTCGAACTATACGGGGTACATGGTGACGATGTCCCCGTAGATGGAGACGACGATCTCGACCATCGGCGTGGGTGATCCGCCGGTCTTGGTGACACCGATGTTTCCGAGGCCGGGGTTGAAAGAGCACTTACGGTAGCTGGGCGCCGACCCCGGCAGCCAGTCCGAGGCGGAACTGCACGACACCGCCGCCTGCATGAAGATCTGGAGCAGGCGCGCGTCCGTGGTCTTGTCGTCCCAGAGGCCCTTGCCCGGATCGACCTTGGACCCGCCCCGGAAGTGGTACTCCCGGACGTCCGTGTAGAACCATGGGGTCATGTAGACCCGTCCGTCGGCATCACACAGATCGGGGACGTGCCAACTCGGGTCCTCGTCATCGTCGTCGTCAGCGGCTCGCATCAGCTGCGCCGAAGCACCGGGAACCAAGCAGGAAGGCGCGACCTTCCGCATCCTCGTCAGGATTCCCTGGTACTTCTCCACCATGCGCTTGGCCCATTTGGTGGAGTCGACGAAGGAGTCGAACGCCTTGCCTATGCGGTAGAGCGCCTTGGCCACGGGACCGATCTTCGAGAACGGGATCGCGATGGCCGAACCCACGTCCACCAGCGCCCACATGCAGTCCTCGAAGTCCCAGGTCTCCAGGCACGCCTTGACGTTCCCCAGACCGAAGACCTCGATGAGGATGTCTCCACCGTTCTCCTTCACCCAGGCGATGACGTCCTTGGCGGACAGATCCCGCATGGCCTTGTACTCGTCGACGCACACCTGACCGCAGTACGCTCGCAGCAGGTCCTCGTCGTCCATGGAGAGCTGCGGCCCGTCGTACCGGACACCGTCCTGGACCACCTGCGCACGCTCCTCACGCGCGCGCTCCCGCTCCTCCTCCTCGGCTCGCAGTGCGGCCGCGTTGGCCTCGTCGGCGAGGTTCTGGGCGTTGGCTGCCGCCGCTTCCGCCTCGGTGGCGTCGCTCTCGGCCTGCGTCGCGGTATCCCGTGCGCTGGCGGCGTCCTGCTCCGCTGTGGTGGCCGCCGCACGGGCGCTCGCGGCGTCGCGTTCGGCCTCGGTGGCCGCACGGTCGGCGGCCACCGCGTCGGACTCCGCCTCGTTCGCCGCGAAGTTGGCGTAGAAGGCGTCGTCACCGGCCTGCTGGGCGTACCCGGACGCGTTGTCCGCCGCCTGCTGCGCCCCCTTGGCCGCCGTGGCGGCTTCCGCGGCCGACGACCGGGCACGCTGGACCGCGCGGGCCGCGCGCTCCGCGTCCTTGGCCGCGGCCGCTGCCGCCTCCGCGGCGAGCTTGGCGTCGGCGTCGGCCTGTTCGGCGAGGCGTTGCGCCTCGTCGGCGAAGTCCGCCGCCTCCGCCGCCTTGGCCTCGGCCGCGGCGGCCTGCTGCTCGGACAGGGTGAGCGCGCTCTGGCCGGTCAGTACGGCGAAGGCGGCCGAGGCGTCGGTCTCCTGGTACGGAGTACCGATGGCGATGGCCTCGCCGGCCGGCACCGCCGCCTGGGTGGCGGTGTCCCGCGCGGCGGCGGCCGAGACCGCCGTCGCGTAGGCGTGGCCCGCCGTCTCCGCCGCCCACTTGGCGGTCTGAGCGGCCTCGCTCCTGGCGGCGGTCGCTTCCTTCTTGGCCGTCGCCGCGGCCTCGGACGCCTCCTTGGAGAACGCCTCGGCGTTCTTGGCGTTCCGCGCGGCCGCCTCCGAGGCGTCGATCGCCTCGGCGGCGGCGGCGTGGGCCGCCGCCGCAGCACCGCTCGCGGTGAGGTAGGCGGCCCAGGCGTTGTCGGCCGCGGCACGCGACCGCTCCGCCGCGCCCTGTGCCCTCGTCGCCGCGGCACGCGCCGCGATGGCGGCGTCAGTGGCTTCGTCCGCCGCCGCGCGTGCGGCGATCGCGGCGCTGGTGGCCTCATTCGCCGCGGTACGGGCCTCGGTGGCCGCCTCGCGGGTGGCCTCCGCGTCGGCCGTGCCCTCCGCCGCAGCGGCGGCGGCCTCGGTGGCGGCCGCCCGGGAGTCGGCGGCCTTCTTGTCCCGCTCGGCCACCACCGCCCGGTCACGCGCGGCCTTGGCGTCGGCCTCGGCGTCCTGCGCGTCGGCGAGCTTCCGCGACGCCGTCGCACCGGCGGTCTCCGCGTCCGACCGTGCCGAACTGGCCCTGCCCTGCTCCTCCAGGGCGACGGCCTCGGCGGCGCCGGCCCGGTCCCGCTGCTGCTCGGCCTCGGCCCTGGCCGCCGCCGCGTTGGCGCGCTCCAGTTCCGCGACCGCTCGCTGGCCCTGTGCCGTCGCCGCGGCCTGGCGGGCCGTTTCCTCCTCCTTCTCCGCCGTGGCCCGCGCCGCCTTGGCCTTCGCCGCGTTGGCCTCGGCCTCGTCGGCTTCCCTGTCGGCGCTGTCCGCGGCGGCCTTGGCCTGGGCGGCGGCCTCCTGGGCGGCGATGCGGCGGAACTCGGTGTTGACCGCGTGGGTCTCCGTCTGGGCCAGGGCGAAGAGTGTCTTGGACTCGGAGACGGTGGCCGCGGCGGCGTGCGAGGCCGTCTCGGTCGCCTTCGCGGCGGCCTGGGCGGCGGCGCCGGAGGCGCGGGCCACCTGCACCGACTGCTGGGCGTACATCAGGCCCCGGCCGCGCGGCACCTCGCCGGCGTCGGCGATGCCGTAGGCCTGCTGCTGGGCGGTGACGGCGCGGGTCGCGGCGGTGGAGGCCGCGGTGGCCTGCTGCTTGGCGGAGGCGGCGAGCGCCGCCACCTTGCCGCGGGCCCGGGCCAGATCGGCGTCGGCCCGGTCGAACAGGGACTGCTTGGGCTTGAGGATGTGGTCCGGTTCGGCCTTCAGCTGGTCGTGCCAGTACTTCTGCCAGATGAGGATCTGCTCGGCGAGCCACGCCTGCCCGATGGCCTCGATCATGTCGTCGGTGGCCTCGCGGGTGGCCGCCGCGGCGTCCGCCTCGGCCTGCATGATCGCGGCGCGGGGCGCGGACTGGGCGGCGTACTCCGCCTCCCACTCGGCGCTGGCCTGGGAGACCACGGCGCTCAGCCGGTTGCGCGGGTCGACCGGGTCGGCGGAGTCGCACGCGGACCACGCCTGCTTGAGGTTCTCCACCTCGACGCGGAACTCGGTCGAGCCCTCCTCAGGGGCTTTGCTGACGAAGCCGCCGTGCTGGAGGTAGGCCGCGATGTCACTGGCGGTGGTGCCGCCGGAGAAGCGGGTGTTGTTCAGCGACGAGTCGCGCAGCAGGTCGACGGCGGCCCAGTCGAACCAGGCGTCCTTGCCCTGGTTGGCCTCGGTGATCTCCTTGGCGCGGGCGATGGCCTCCGTACCGGCGTTGCTGTGTCCGTCCCAGCCCAGCCGGCCCGCCAGCTCCTCCTGCGTGAACAGGGTGAACTGGAGGATGTCCGCGTCGAACTCGGGCGCGTGCAGCGAGATCTCGTCGCTGAAGGAGCTCATCGCGTAGGGGCGGTTGGCGTCCTCCAGGCCGGTGGTGCGGGCGGTGGAGGCGTCCCGGTAGGCGAAGGCCGCCCTGGTGTCCACGTCCCTGGCCTGGCCGAGGGGTTCGAGGCCGATCCAGCCGCTGTCCCCGATGACCGCGTGCAGTTCGTCGTCGGTACCGGTCAGGCCCTCGATGGCCTTGGCCTTCATGTTCGCGCCGCCCGCGTGCAGGGCGACCCCCGCGACGCACCGGTCGAGCCGGGGCGTGCTGCGGACGTCGCTCATCAGCGCGGTCAGCTCGTTGAGCCGGCGCAGCGCGTTGTCGGCGTCGATGAAGACCTGGGCGATGCCGGTGCTGACCTGCTCGATCGCCTGGGTGAGGGCCGGGATCCGGCCGACGATGACCGAGGAGGACGGGATGTCGACGATGCCCCACAGGCACTCCTCGACGTCGTAGTCGGCGAGGCACACCTTGACCTCGGCGGTGCCGAGCTGGTCGAGGAGGATCTGGCCGCCGTGCGCGGCGGTCCACTCGACGACGTTGACCGATACGGCGGCGAGGGCGGCCCGGTAGTCGTCCACGCAGGTCTGGCCGCACTCGTCGAGAAGGATCTGCTCCTCCCGTTCGCCGAGCGCGGGCCAGTTGTCCGCGCCGCCCTCGATCGGGGTGCTGCCGTCCTCCAGGGCGTCCTGGTGCTCGGCCTCGTTCTGTTCGCGCTGTTCCTGTTCGGCCTGTGCGGCGGCGTCCTCGGCGGCGGTGCTGTCCGCGTCGGCGGCGTCCGCCTTGGCCTCGGCGTCCTTGGCGTCCTGTTCGGCCTTGGCGGCTGCGTCGGCGGCGTCACCGGCGGCGCCGGTGGCCTTGTCGGCGGCCTCGCCGGCCCGGTTGGCGTCCCGTTCGGCCTCGGTGGCGTCGCGGTCGGCCTGTACGGCCTCGGTCTGGGTCTCGTCGGCGGTGAGCCGTGCGCTGACCGCGTCGTCGCCGGCCTGCCGGGCGTAGCCGGAGGAGGCGTCGGCGGCCTTCCCGGCGGCCTGCTGCGCGGCGGTCGCCTCGGCGGCGGAGGCCTGCGCCCGCGAGACGGCCTGGGCGGCCCGTACGGAGTCGTTGGCGGCCTGCGCCGCCGCCTCCGCCGCGATCTTCGCGTCGCCCAGAGCCTGGTCGGCGAGTTGCTGCGCCGCCTCGGCGGCCTCGGCGGCTTCCGCGGCCTTCGCCTCTGCTGCGGCGGCCTGCTGCTCCGCCAGTGTCTTCGCCGACTGTCCGACGAGGACCGCGAACGCGGCCGAGCTGTCCTTCTCCTGGTACGGGGTGCCGACGGCGACCGCGTCCGTCGCGGCGGCGATCGCCTCGTTGGCGCTGTCGCGGGCGGCGAGCGCGGCCTGGCCGGCGGCGTAGGCGCGGCCGGTGGCGGTCGCTGAGGTCTTGGCGGCCTCGGCGGCCTCGGTGCCGGCCGCCGCCGCCTGCTGCCCGGCCTTCTTCGCCGACTCGGTGGCGTTCTCGGAGGCGGTGGCCGCGTTGTCGGCGCGGAGCGCGGCGTCCTGTGCGGCGTCCAGCGCGTCGGCCGCGGCGGCGTGGGCGGTGGCCGCCGCGCCGGTCGCGTCGAGGTAGGCCGACCAGGCGTCGTCGGCGGAGGCCTGGGCTCTCGCGGCGGCGCCCTCCGCCTTGGTGGCGGCGGTACGGGCGATGACCGCGGCGGCGGTGGCGTCGTCCGCGGACTTCTGCGCGGAGGTCGCGGCGTCGGCTGCCTCCCGCGCCGCGGACTTCGCCTGGTCGGCGGCGTCACGGGTCTCGCCGGCGGCGTCGGTGCCCTCGGCGGCGGCCGCGGCGGCCTGGAGGGCGGCGGCGCGCGCGGCGGTGGCCTGCTTGGTGCGCAGGGCGGCGACGGCCGCCTCCCGCGCTGCTTGGGCGGCCTTCGCCTTCTCGTCGGCCGTCTTCCGCTTGCCCGCCGCCACGTCGGCGGCGGTCGCGGCGGTGGTCTTGGCCTGCTCGGCGGCGGTCTTCCCCTCCGCCGCGCGCTGCTCGGCCTCCTCGGCCTTGGCGCGCTCGGAGGCGGCGGTGACCCGGGCGGCGACGGCGGTGGCCTTCTCCAGTTCCGCCTTGGCGCGCTGCTCCTGGGCGGTCCCGGCGGCCTTCCGCGCCTTCTCGCCCTGCTCCTCGGCGGTGGCCTGGGCTTTCCTGGCGGCGGTGGCGTCGTCGTCGGCGGCCTTCGCCTCGGCCTCGGCGGTGTCGGCGGCGGCCTTCGCCTGGGCGGCGGCCTCCTCGGCGGCGACCCGGCGGAACTCGGTGTTGATCGCGTGCGACTGGGTCTGCGCCTTGGCGAGCAGGGTCTCGCTGTCCGCGACGGTGGCGTTGGCGGCCTCCAGCGCGGTGGCGGTGGCCTTGGCCGCGGCCTCGGCGGCGGCCGAGGAGGCACGGGCGACCTGCACCGACTGCTGGGCGTACATCAGGCCCCGGCCGCGCGGGACGTTGTCGGCGTCGGCGATGCCCCACGCCTCCTGCTGCGCGGTCACCGCCTTCCGCGCGGCCTCGGCGGCGTCCTCGGCGTGCGCGGCCGAGGAGGTCACCAGGGCGGCCACGTTCTCCCGGGCCTGGGCGAGGTCGGCGTCGGCCTGGTCGAACAGGGCCTGTTCGGGCTTGAGGATGTGGTCCGGTTCGGCCTCCAGCTGATCGTGCCAGTACTTCTGCCACGCCAGCTTCTGCTCGGCCAGCCAGGCCTGCCCGATGGCCTCGATCATGTCGTCGGTGGCCTCGCGGGTGGCCGCCGCGGCGTCCGCCTCCGCCTGGATGACGGTGGCGCGGGGCCCGGCCTGTGCGGCGTACTCCTGCTCCCACTCGGCCATCGCGGTCATCACGGGGGCGTTGAGGACGCGCCGGGGGTCGACCGGGTTCTGGTGGTCGCAGGCGGCCCACGCCTGCTTGAGGGTCTCGGCCTCGACGCGGTACTGGGCGGTGCCCTCGGCGGGCGCTTCCGTCAGGAACCCGCCGTGCCGGAGGTAGGAGGCGATGTCGCTGGCGGTCGTACCACCGGAGAACCGCGTTTCGTTCACATTCGAGTCGTCAAGCATGCTGGACGTGGCCCAGTCGTGCCAGGTGTCCTTGCCCTCGTTCTCGGCGGCGATCTCCCTGGCCCGGGCGATCGCCTCGGCGCTGGCGTTGCTGTGTCCGTCCCAGCCGAGCCGGCCCGCCATGTCCTCCTGGGTGAACAGCGTGAACTGGAGAATGTCGGCGTCGAACTCGGGCGCGTGCAGCGAGATCGTGTCGCCGAACGAGCTCATCGCGTAGGGGTGGTTGGACTCCTCCAGGGCGTCCTTGCGGGCGTTGGAGGCGTCCCGGTAGGCGAAGGCCGCGTCGGTGTCCAGGTCCCGGGCCTGTCCCAGGGGCTCAAGGCCGATCCAGCCGACGTCCCCCACGATTGCGCGCAGTTCCTCGGCGGTGCCGGTCAGGCCCTCAATGGCCTTGGCCTTCATGTTCGCGCCGCCGAAGTGCAGCGCCACACCGGCGAGACAGCGGTCGAGGCGCGTGGTCTCGCCGATGCTGTTGCGGAGGTACCCGGTGTCCTCCTCCGGGGTGGTGTCGGCCGCCGCCGGCGTGGCCTGGACCAGGCCCGTCAGCACGGCCGCCGCCGTGACCAGTGCGGTACCGCTCAATGCCGTCCGTACGGCATCGCGCATACGTCGTCGGCGTCTGCCGACGTCTCTGACCGATGACATTCCGTCTCTGCCCAACCATCTCTTCGACGTTCGGCAGCTTCAGCCATGGGCATGCCAGGCACGGCGACAGCCGCCCAGGTGAGGCCCCCTCGGCACGACTCGCGCCGGCGCCCGCCCCCCACGAAACCGGCGCCGCCGCTTACGTCGCGAGACTCTCACGCTGCGGCTTTCACGGAAAGATCAAACGATCTTCATGAAACTCTCAGGCGCGAACAGCAAGGGACATTCCGATCGCACCTTTACTGATCCTTTACCCACAGCGTGCAACCGTGCGGTCACCCCTTCCGGAGTTCGTACTCCACCCGGGCGGGGACCTCGGCGTAGACAGACGGATCGGCATGGCACCGCTCGGACAGGCGGGGTGGAACATGTCGGGGTCGAGCGGCTTGAGCGGCTTCACCAGTAGTACCCCCGCGGTGGCCGGATACCTATGAAGTAACCAGTACCCCCTGCCCTACCTTCGCGTCAGCGGCGCGTCCGGCCGCCGCCCTGCCGCCCCTTTGATGCGAGGTAAGCATGCGTGCTGTCCGCTTCCACGACTACGGACCACTCGAAGCGCTGCGCGTCAACGACGTGCCCATCCCCCAGCCGCGCCCCGGTCAACTGCTGGTCCGGGTCCCCGCCGCCGGCATCGGGTTCGCCGAAGTCCAGATACGGGCCGGTCTGATGCGCGGGACCGCTGCCCTGCCCCGACGGACTGGACGACCACACGGCCCTGGCCCTCCTCGGTCAGGGCTCGACGGCGGCCGGAGTGGCCCGCGCCGCCGCGCTCCGCGCCGGGGACACCGTCCTGGTCGAGGCCGCCGCGGGTGGCGTCGGCAGCCTGCTGGTGCAGCTGGCCCGGCGCGCCGGTGCCACCGTGATCGGCGTCGCCCGGGGAGAGCGGAAACTGGCCGTGGCCAAGCGGCTCGGCGCGGACACGGTGATCGACTACTCCGCGCCGGACTGGCACGAGCGGGTACGCGACGCGGCGGGCGGCAGCGTCCAGGTGGTCCTGGAGACCACGGGCGGTCCGGTGTCGGCCGCCGCGTTCGACCTGCTGGCCGCCGGCACCGGCCGCATGGTGCTCTACGGCACGACCAGCGGACAGGCACCGCGCGTCGGCCCGCTCGCCGTGTATCACCGGGGTGTCTCCGTGACCGGCTTCTCCTCCACGGCGCTGACGGCGGACCAGCGGGCCCGGCTGCGCGACGAGGCGTTCACCCTCGCCGCCGACGGTGGACTGTAGCCGATCGTCGGCGCCGTACTGCCGCTCTCGGAGGCCGCCGCGGCGCACCGCGCGTTCGAGGACCGCATCACCATCGGCAAGACCGTCCTCACGCCCTGAACACCCCGCTGCAGAAATAATTCACCTCCGGCCGGCCGGCGAACCGTCATAGTCGATATCCATGACGCGCGACGACCTCACCGGCTCGGGCCCGGCCGACGCGGCACTGCGTCGGATCCTGTCCCGGGCCGACGCCCCCGAACTGCTGGAACTGCTGGACCTGCTGGCCGACAGGATGCCGGGCGCGGACCTGACCACGCTGCTGCTGGAGGTGTTCCGGCGCCGGGCGGAACGCCTCTCCCCGGCCGAGGTGATGCGGCGCTACCGCAACGACCGGTTCATGACCCCGGCACCGGTCGAGTTCAGCGCGCTGCGCCGCACCGAGGACGCGTTGGTGTCAGCACTGCCCGACGGCTTCGAGATGCTCGTACTCGCCCCGGTGGTACCCCTGGCCGCGCATGCGGCGGTGGCGACGGTCGATCCGCGCAAGGTGATCGCGACGGTACGGGGCAGCGAGGTGGCCGCCGACCCGACCAACGCCCTGGCGCTGGAGGCCGCACACCGGCGCTCCCTGGCCCTGACCGCCGACCCGCGGTCCCCTACGCCGGTCCGGCTGGCGGCGAGTCAGCGAGTGACCCGTGCCCAGAGCTTCAAGAGCCCTGGAAGCCTCGCCCATTTCCAGGTCTTCGGCCTGGTGACGGCCGGACGGGACACCGGCAGCCACCGCTTCGACCGGCACCTCGCCGAGCACCTGGAGTTCGCCGCCAGGGCCACGGCCGGCGCCGGAGCCCGGGACACACAGATCCGGCTGACCGCCCTGGAGGACGCGGCCGGCGAGGTCGTCGAGCGGACATGCCACCACCTCTCCGGACTGCCCGGAGTACAGGTACGCGAGGATCCCGACCGGGCCACCGGACGCGGCTACTACACAGGCGTCTGCTTCAAGGTCTTCGCCGACATCGGAGGCGAGCATGCGGAAGTCGGCGACGGCGGCTTCGTCCCCTGGAGCCAACTGCTCACCGGCAACCGCAAAGAACGCCTGCTGATCAGCGGCTTCGGCGTCGACCGTCTTGCCGGGGCTTTCACATCGGAGTCATGACGAAGGAAACGTCACGGCGGAAATCGATTGACCCGCCCGCTCGGCCCCGCCACGATCGGATGCCATGTCCACAGCATCACCTCAGGCCACACAGACCGTCGTACGGGAATTGCTGCGCAGAATCGGCGAGGGCGACCCCGAGCGCATCGCGGAACTGTACGCCGAGCGGGTCGACTGGAGGCTGGACTGGCCGGAGGAGGAGCACGGCCGGAAGGCCACACCGTGGATCCGCCACCGGTCCACCCGTGCCGATGTGGCCGCCCACTACCGCGAACTCGTGGAACACCACGTCCCCGAGCACGTCGGCACGGAGATCGAGCGCGTCCTCGTCGACGGCGACCACGCGGTGGTCCTGGGCGAGATCGGCCAGACCGCCCGCCCCACCGGCCGCGCGTACCGGGCCCGTTTCGCCCTGCATCTGACGATCGAGAACGGCCTGGTCACCCG
Source organism: Streptomyces sp. CRN 30 (assembly GCF_034105845.1). Classification (NCBI taxonomy): domain Bacteria; kingdom Bacillati; phylum Actinomycetota; class Actinomycetes; order Kitasatosporales; family Streptomycetaceae; genus Streptomyces; species Streptomyces sp. CRN 30. The sequence goes on from NZ_JAVRHI010000203.1 coordinate 43,310, forward strand.
CCACCACGTCTACGAGGACAGCCTGGCGGTCGTCCGTGCCTTCGAGCCGGAGAACGGCTGACGGGACCGTGCTCAGGCGCCGGGCACGAGACCTGGCTGGTCGGCCTTGACGCCCGCGACGTACGCGGCGTACTCGGATTCGGTGAGCGGGATGATGTGCTCTTTCTCCTTCGGGTTCACGCTTCCTTCCAGACTCCTGCGGAGCTTAACGCCACGGGTCGTGACGTCGTCCAGCAGGGAATTGAACTGACCTCGCATGCCCTCGTTCTATCGATCACTTACCGCAACGCGGCCCTCTGATGATGGCCTCGACGGTCGGCGGGGTGACCTGACCCGCCCGCACCGATGAGGCATCGCCCCAGAAGACAACGGCCTTCCGGGGCGGTGCGGCCACCTGCCGCTAGGCGGGAATCGCGGTCAGCCGCGCGATGATCTGATCGATCACCCCGACATCGACGGCAACCCGCCACGACCGGGGACTGCGCGTCCGCACGCCCTGTGGGGGCGGCGGCGCGGCCACCGGGGCCGGTTCAGCAGCGGGAGCGGCTACCGGAGGCGGCCCCGATGACAACTCGGCATAGACGACCTTGCCGCAAGCAACGGTGTCGCTCGTGCGCCTCGCCGTCGAACTCACCCGCGCCAGAAACGTCGCCGGGCTGAGCCAAGACGCCGTGATCAAGCGCACGAAGGTCAGCGCCGCCACTCTGTACCGCGTCGAGAACTGGGAGGGGCGCCCACAACAACGCACCCTGATCACGCTGCTCGACCACTACGGCGTGACTGACGACGTGCGCGCCCGCATCACCACGTTATGGGAGAAGGCCAAGCCTCAACCAGGCCAGCACGCCGAGCGGCCGCAACTGCGCCCGGAATACACCACCTACATACAGTTGGAGCAAGAGGCGGAGCACGTTCTCAACTGGGAGTCACTGTTCATCCCCGGCCTCTGCCAGACGGAGGACTACGCCCGCGCAGTCGTCCGTGGCGTGCTCCCCGACGCGAGCCCGGCCGATGCCGAACGGCGCGTTCGCGCCCGCCTCGACCGACAGGAGCGGCTCTTCGGCGACAACCCCCTACAGCTCACCGCGATCATGGATGAAGCCGCACTCAGACGGCACGTCAGCATGGCCACCCGACGACTCCAGGACCAGCAGGGCGAACTTGACGGCTACACCACGACCTTCGACTCCCTCGCCAGCGTGGCTCTGAGCCCCGGCGATACGAGCGCTCTCATCACGACCGTGATGGGCGAGTTGAATCACTTGAAGGAGACCGCATGAGCACCCCGGACCTCGCCAACGCCCACTGGGTCAAGAGCAGCTACAGCAGCGGCGAAGGCCAGTGCGTGGAGGTCGCCGGCCTCCCCGGCGCGGTCGCGGCCCGCGACAGCAAGAAGCCCGGCGGACCCGCGCTGACGTTCTCCCGCGACGGCTGGCGGGGCTTCATCCGGGGAGTCAACGCCGACGGCTTCCAGCCCTGACCGAGCCTCGCCCTAGAACCCGGGTGGCTCCGTGTACACCCCCCACTCCTCGCGCAGCACCCCGCAGATCTCGCCGAGCGTCGCCTCCGCGCGGACCGCCTCCAGCATCGGGGCGATCATGTTGGTGTCCGAGCGGGCCGCGGTGAGCATGGCGTCCAGGGCCGTGCGGACGGCCTCCTCGTCGCGGGCCGCCCTGCGGTCGGTGAGCGCGCGGACCTGGTCGCGTTCCACCTCGTGGCTGACGCGGAGGATCTCCAGGTCGCCGGTGACGGAGCCGGTGTGGGCGTTGACGCCGACGACCCGCTTGTCGCCCTTCTCCAGCGACCGCTGGTAGCGGAACGCGGACTCGGCGATCTCGCCGGTGAACCAGCCGTCCTCGATGCCGCGCAGGATGCCGGAGGTCATCGGGCCGATGGGGTGCACACCGTCGGGGTGGGCGCGCGTGCCCCGCTCCCGTATCCGCTCGAAGATCTTCTCGGCGTCGCGCTCGATGCGGTCCGTGAGCTGTTCGACGTACCAGGAGCCGCCGAGGGGGTCGGCCACGTTGCCCACGCCGGTCTCCTCCATCAGGACCTGCTGGGTGCGCAGCGCGATCTCGGCGGCCTGCTCGGAGGGGAGGGCGAGGGTCTCGTCGAGGGCGTTGGTGTGCAGGGAGTTGGTGCCGCCGAGGACGGCGGCCAGGGCCTCGACCGCCGTACGGACCACATTGTTGTACGGCTGCTGCGCGGTGAGGGAGACGCCGGCGGTCTGGGTGTGGAAGCGGAGCCACTGGGACTTCTCCGACCGGGCGCCGTAGACGTCCCGCGTCCAGCGGGCCCAGATGCGGCGGGCCGCGCGGAACTTCGCGATCTCCTCGAAGAAGTCCACGTGCGCGTCGAAGAAGAAGGAGAGGCCGGGGGCGAAGGTGTCGATGTCGAGGCCGCGGGACAGCCCCAGTTCGATGTAGCCGAAGCCGTCGGCGAGGGTGTACGCCAGCTCCTGTGCGGCCGTGGAGCCGGCCTCGCGGATGTGGTAGCCGGAGACCGAGAGCGGCTTGTACGCGGGGATGCCGGCCGCGCAGTGCTCCATCAGGTCGCCGATCAGGCGCAGGTGCGGCTCGGGCCGGAAGAGCCACTCCTTCTGCGCGATGTACTCCTTGAAGATGTCCGTCTGGAGGGTGCCGTTCAGCACGGACGGGTCCACGCCCTGGCGTTCCGCCGCCACCAGGTACATGCAGAAGACCGGGACCGCCGGGCCGCTGATCGTCATCGACGTCGTGACGTCGCCGAGCGGGATGTCCCGGAAGAGGACCTCCATGTCGGCGGCCGAGTCGATGGCGACGCCGCAGTGGCCGACCTCGCCGAGCGAGCGCGGGTCGTCGGAGTCGCGGCCCATCAGGGTCGGCATGTCGAAGGCGACCGAGAGCCCGCCCCCGCCGTTGCGGAGGATCATCTTGTAGCGCTCGTTGGTCTGCTCGGCGTTGCCGAACCCGGCGAACTGCCGGATGGTCCACGTACGGCCCCGGTAGCCGGTCGGGTACAGGCCGCGGGTGAAGGGGTACTCACCGGGCCAGCCGATCCGCTCGAAGCCCTCGTAGGTGTCACCCGAACGAGGTCCGTACACCGGCTCCACGGGGTCACCGGAGAGCGTCGTGAAGTCCGCGTCGCGCTTGCGCGCCGCGTCGTACCGGGCCTGCCAGCGTCGGCGGCCCTCCTCTATGGCGTCAGCGTCCATGGAATCAAATTTACTAGGACGTCCTAGTAAATGTCGATGGCTGACCGCCGTACGGGTGTCCGTACGGCGGGATCGCGCGGGTTCAGGCCTTGGCGGGGGCCGGTGCGGCCCGGCCGGCGAGCTTCGCCTCCAGCTCCGGGGTGATCCGGCGCTCCACGAAGAACGCCGCCGTCGGGATGGTTCCCGCCAGGAGCACCCACAGCTGCTTCTTGACCGGCCACTTCGCCTTGGCGCCCAGGTCGAAGGCGAAGACGAGGTAGATGACGTAGAGCCAGCCGTGGGCGATGCTCACGACGCGGGTGAAGTCGTCGGCACCGTTCACGTCCAGCAGGTACTTCGCGATCATGCCGAGGCAGAGCAGGATCAGCAGGACACCGGTGACGTACGCCATGACCCGGTAGCGGGTCAGCACGCTCTTTTTCATGGCTATGAGCGTAACGAGAAGTTCGGGGCGATCTTGCGGCGGGTTCCGCCCCGGCGCGCGCGCCGGTCCGGCCCGCTCACTCCTCCTCGAAGTCCCCCGCCGCCACCCGCAGCGGACGCAGCATCGCGAAGATCTCGCCGCACTCCTCCGCGTCGTACGCGCCGAGGCCGAAGTCCATCGCCATCAGGTCGCGGGTGGCGGACTCGACCACCTCGCGGCCCTTGTCGGTGATGGAGGCGAGGGTGCCGCGGCCGTCGTTGGGGTTCGGGCGCTTGTCGACCAGGCCGGACCTGACCAGCCGGTCGACGGTGTTGGTCACCGAGGTGGGGTGCACCATGAGCCGCTCGCCGATCTTGGACATCGGCAGCTCCCCCGACTTGGAGAAGGTGAGCAGCACCAGCGCCTCGTACCGCGCGAACGTCAGCCCGTACGGCTTGACCACCGCGTCGACCTCGCCGAGCAGGATCTGGTGCGCCCGCATGATCGAGGTGATGGCGGGCATCGAGGGCACGTTTCCCCAGCGCCGCTTCCAGCTGTCGTCGGCGCGTGCGATGGGATCGAAGGAGAGACTGAGGGGCTTCGGCACGGCATAAGACCTTACCGGCCGGTCACATGGCGGTCAGCTCCGTCCCGTCTTTCGGACCGCGCTCCCCGGTACGGGCATGGCGGTACGGGCATGGCGGTCCACGACCCTCTCTGCCCGATATGTAACGATAAGAAATGGATCGTTACGCATTGTTACCTCTGCTTCCAGGGAGCGGCATGTTCCGGCTGATCCACACCCTCGCGGTACTGACGGCCCTCGGGCTCGCGGCGGGCTGCTCCTCCGGGGCCGACGTCGACAAGGCGTCCGTGGCCGGGGCCGCCGAGAAGAAGGCAGAGCGGGCGGCCGACTCGCCGTTCTGGGTGGACCCCGACAGCCCCGCCGCGCGGCAGGGCCGGCAGTGGGAGCGGCAGGGCCGCACCGAGGACGCCGGGCTCCTGCGGCGGATCGCCGGGCAGCCCGCCGCGCTCTGGCCGGCCGGGGAGATCGATCCCGCGCCACTGGTCCGCAAGGCCGCCGGTGCGGCGTCCGAGGCCGGCAAGGCGGTGCTGCTCACCGCGTACAACATCCCGCACCGGGACTGCGGCCAGCACTCCGCCGGGGGCGCGGCCGACGCGGGGGCCTACCGGCAGTGGATCGGGCGGTTCGCCGACGCGATCGGTGACGCCAAGGCGTACGTGGTGCTGGAGCCGGACGCCGTCGCGCACATCGTCGACGGCTGTACGCCCGGTGAGCTGCATGCCGAGCGGGAGGCGCTGCTGGGCGAGGCGATCACGCGGCTGAAGGCGCAGCCGAACACCAAGGTGTACCTGGACGCGGGCAACCCGGCCTGGATCACCGACCCCTACAAGCTGGTCGACCCGCTGAAGCGGGCCGGGATCGCCGGCGCGGACGGCTTCGCGCTCAACGTCTCCAACTTCCAGACCGACGCCGTCGTGAAGGAGTACGGCGCCCGGCTCTCGGCGGCGCTGGACGGCAAGCACTACGTCATCGACACCAGCCGCAACGGCAACGGGCCGCTGCCCGGTGCCTGGTGCAACCCGCCCGGCCGGGCACTGGGCGCCCGGCCGACGACCGAGACCGGGGACCCGGCCGTCGACGCGTTCCTCTGGATCAAGCGGCCCGGCGAGTCCGACGGCACCTGTGAGGGCGGGCCGGACGCCGGGCGCTGGTGGCCGGAGTACGCGCTGGGCCTGGCGCGCGACAGCCAGTGACCCTGACTCCTACCGCTTCACATGGACCCACTTCGCCTTCGACGGTGTGCCGTCCGCGTCCGTGACGAACAGCATGTACCAGCCCGGCGGGACCAGGGTGCGGTCCTCGGGGATGCCGAAGGTGACCTTGCCGTCCTTCTTGGTCACGTCGAGGTCGATGGAGCGCTGCTCCACGTCGGTGGTGTGGGTGACCGCGCTGGGGCGCATCAGCCGCGCCTTCGCCACCCGTTCGGGGCGGTCCGTCGCGAAGGTCACCCGGTCCGTGCCGGCCGCCACGGTCTTCGGGCCGCCCTTCAGCACCGGGCGGCCCGCTCCGGCGCGGTGCAGCGCGGGCGGGGTGAAGACCTCCATCCGCTGCTCGAAGTGGCCGAGCTTGGTGTTCTGCTGGTCGTCGAAGAGCGGGTCCGAGCCGAAGGTGGCCACCCGGCCGTCGGGCAGCAGCAGCGCCTCGGAGTGGTAGTTGCGGCCCACCGCGGGGGACGCGGCCTCCTTGAAGGCGTTGGTCTTCGGGTCGTAGACCTGGGCCTTGAGGATGTTGCTGGCGCTGCGGCCGCGGTAGTCCTTGGAGCCGTTGGAGGTGAAGACGGTGTCGTCCGGCATGATCACGCTGTTCAGGTAGCGCGTGCCCTGGGGCAGGTCGGGGCCCGGCTCGAAGACCGGGTTGTCCTTCTTCAGGTCGACGACGGCCGTGCGCTCGGTGGACTTCTCCGACTCGCCGACGCCTCCGCCGCCCAGCACCATCACCTTCTGGTCCTGCGCCGGCGGGAGGAGCAGCGAGGCGGAGGTCTCCAGCTGGTCGGGGTCGGTGAGGCCGGGGACCTCCTGGAAGTTGTTGGTCTTCAGGTCCCACAGGCCGGGGACGCGGCCCTTCTCGGCGGGGCCGTACCCGGCGTTCGACCCGGAGTAGAAGAGCTTGCCGCCCTTGGTGAGGAAGAGGGCGGGGTAGGTCGGGAAGTACCGCTTGGGGCCGGGTGACCACTTCTTGGTCTTCGGGTCGTAGATCTCGTTGTCGCCCGGGTCGATCACGCCGACGTCGTCCAGGCCGGACGCGGCGAGGATGCGGCCGTCGTCGAGGCCGACCAGCGTCGGGTACCAGCGGGCCTTGTCCATCGGGTCGACCGGGACGTACTTCTCGGCGACCGGGTCGAACTCGTAGGCCGCGCGGATGCCCTGGAAGTCCTGCTTCTCCAGGGTGATCTTCTCGCTGAGGCCGTAGGTGTTGGCGGCGTCGTCGCCCGCCAGGCCGACGATCTCGTACTGGGCCTGGCTGTCGGTGACGGACAGCGGGCCCTTCTCGGCCGCCTCGACGAAGACCCGGGCCTCGCTCGCGGTGATCTTGGTCTTGTACGGCTGGACGACGCCGCGTTCGTCGCGCGTGATCTCGAAGCCGCGCTTGGCCTTGGGGAGGTCGACGTCGAACCTGGAGACGTACTCGACGCCCGCGGGCGAGCGGAAGCGGGTGCCCTTGGGGAGGTGGACGGGCCGGTCGGGGTTCTCGTTCTTCACCCGCATGCCGCCGCCGGCCCGGTCGACCTCGCCGTCGAGCAGCTCGTAGCGGGCGGTGCCGCCGGCCACGAGCATGCGGCCGTCGGGGAGCTGCGCGTGGCCGGAGCAGAAGAAGTCGTCCGGGGTCGCGATCTTCTTGAACGTGTTCTTCTCCGGGTCCCACAGGACCGTGTCGAAGGAGCCCTTGTCGAACTTCTTCTGCTCGTTGCCGGAGCCCGCGACGATCAGCACCTTGCCGGTGTGCAGGAGGGCCGCGTGGATCGCGTTGGTGCGGTACTCCTCGGGGATGTCGACCCTGTTCCACGAGCCGTACTTCGCCTTGTAGGCGGGGCGGGAGATCTTGTACGCGTGGTACTTCTCGCCGGCGAAGCCCAGGGCGGCCGGGGCGTTGAGGGCGGCCAGGATCGCCAGGCCGCCGACGCCCAGGACGGTCTTCTTGGTCTTCTGCGAGGGTTTGTAGGCCATGGCCTAGTTGCCTCCTGTCATGGTGCCGGAGACGGTCGACGTGACTCCTGTGGCGGCGGGGGTGATGGACGCGGTGGCGGGGGTGATGGACGCGGTGGCGGTTGCTGTGACCGTGGTGACCGAAGTGACGGGCGTGGTCGTGGCGAAAGCCGGGGCCGGGGCGGAGGCGGGAGCGGGAGCGGTGACCGTGGGGGGTGCCGTCGGCTTCGGCGGGAAGGCCGGTACGGGTGGGGCGGGGGTGCCCGACGGAACCGGGGCCGGGTTCTCCGCCGGGGCCGGGGCGGGATTCTCCGCTGGGGCGACGGCGGGGGCAGTCGCCTTGCCGCGGGCGCGGTGGCGGGTAGCCAGCCAGACGGCCGGTGGGGCCAGGGCGATCGCGGTCGCCAGGAACGCCCAGGTGCGCATCGCCACGTGCGTGTGGTCCAGGACGGCCGACGCGACCAGCGCGGAGACCAGGAGCAGCGCCCAGCTGAGGTGGATGCGGAAGGTGAGCAGGCGGTCGGGGCTGGTGCCGTCGCCCTTCGGCGTGACGACGAAGCGGCTCGGGCGGCGCAGGAGTGCCTCGCTGAACGACTTCAGGTAGATCGGCGCCGACATCGCCGACATCGCCATGCCGGCGAGGCCGCCCGAGCCCTGGGGCTCGTGCGGGGAGACGTTGTGGCGCCGGTTCCAGAGGTAGAGGCCGATCTGGAGGGCGGCGGCGTCGCTGTAGAGCATCAGCAGCACGGAGGCGGACACCTCCGTGCCGGAGGCGCCGAACCAGAGGAACAGCAGGCAGCTGAGGATGCCGAGGAACCAGTTGACGGCCGTCATCGGGTAGTAGACGAGCATCAGGGTGTAGGAGAGCAGCCGGCCCGGGGGCATGCGCAGGAACGCCTTGCCGTACTGCTTGATGAGCGTCTCGTAGGTGCCGCGGGACCAGCGCAGCTGCTGGGTGAAGAAGTCGGTCCAGGAGGCCGGGCCCTCACCGACGGCGAGGACGTCGGGGGTGTAGACGGAGTTCCAGTGGTGGCCGGTGCGGGGGTTGCGGTGACGGTGGATCTCGAAGCCGGTGGCCATGTCCTCGGTGATGCTGTCGTAGAGGCCGCCGACCTGTTTGACGGCCGCGACACGGACGACGTTGTTCGTCCCGACGAACATGGGGGCGCGGTAGCGGTTGCCGGCGCGCTGGATCAGGGCGTGGAAGAGGAACTGCTGGGACTCGGCGGCCTTGGTGACGGGGTGGCGGTAGTTGCCGTACACCTGGGGGCCGACGACGAAGGCGACGTCCGGGTCGCGGAAGTAACCGAGCATCCGCTCCAGGAAGTCGGGGAGCGGGACGTGGTCGGTGTCGACCGAGGCGAAGAAGTCGTAGGCGTCGCCGTGCATGGCGATCCAGGCGTTGTAGTTGCCGTGCTTGGTGCGGGCCTTGTGGACGCCGGTGGGCTGGTTCCAGTCGGGGACGCCGTGGCGGGTGAAGTGGCGGACGCCGAGCTCTTCGCAGAGGGCCTTGGCGTCGGGGTCGTCGCCCTCGTCGAGGAGCCATACGTCGAAGGTGCGGGTGCCGGGGTGGGACATGCGGGTGGCCGCCTCCAGGGTGGCGCGCACCATGGGGAGGGGTTCCTTGCCCGGGACGTAGGTGGTGAGGAAGGCGACGCGGGTGCCGGGGGCGGGGGTGACGGGGACGGGGTCGCGGGCGACCATCGTGGCGTGGGCGACGGAGGCGACGTTGACGACCATGAAGAGTTCGATCAGGGCGATCGCCACCAGCATGGTGACGTCGAGGGCGGTCAGCCAGCGGTCGGCGCCCTCTCTCTCCACCCAGTGGGTGGGCCAGACGAGGTAGACCAGCAGGGCGCCGGTGAGGAGCGGCGCGAGGGCCATGAGGAGGACGGCTTTTATTCGGTGGGGCTCGCGGGAGAGCAGTGAGGTGTACTGCACCCGGTACGCGTTGCCGGACGGCTCGGTGAGCGGTCCCGCCAGTCGGCTGTGGGTGTCGTAGTCGTAGCCCTCCGGCCGCACAGCGCCCTCCAATGAGTGGGGTGATCTGACGATCTACCCTCACGAAAGTGGAGATTCGGGGGCGTGTCGAACTGGGGGCGTCCAGGTGGGTGGGTGGTATGGGGTGCCGGGTGCCCGCGGCGCACGCGCGGGTGGGGCGACGGGGCCCCGCTCGGCGGAACGCCGGGCACCCGGTGAGAAGTCGGGTTCCCGGCGTCGGGTGCGGGCGTCAGGTGCGGGCGTCGGGTGCGGGCGTCTGCTAGTCGGCCAGGTGGCGTTCGACCGTCGCCACCTTGGACGTCAGCGCGTCGGTCACGCCGGGCCGGATGTCGGCCTTGAGGACGAGGGAGACGCGGGGTGCCCGTGCCTCCACCGCGGCCACCGCGCGCCGGACGACGTCCATCACCTCGTCCCACTCCCCCTCGACGGAGGTGAACATCGCGTCGGTGCGGTTCGGCAGCCCCGACTCGCGGACCACCCGGACCGCGTCGGCGACGTACTCCCCCACGTCCTCGCCGACGCCGAGCGGTGTCACGGAGAACGCGACGATCATGCGTTGACCACGCCCTCCTGGCGGGCGCGGGAGGCGATCACCGCGTTCTCCGCCTCCCGCTTCAGGCGCCGCTCCGCGAAGAAGCCGCCGGTCGGCAGGACCGAGAGGACGAAGTAGAGGACGCCCGTGCCGAGCGACCACTTCGCCCGGTTCCACGCGTCCGCCCAGAAGATCACGTAGAGGACGAAGAGCAGGCCGTGCACCGCGCCCATCACCGGTACGGCGTTGAAGTCCGTGGTCCGCTTCAGGACCGAGCAGATCAGCAGGAGGAGGAAGGAGATCGCCTCGGGTCCGGAGACCAGGCGGAGGCGGCGGAGGGCTGCGGCGGTCTTGAGGTCCACGAGTGGGTCACCTTCGCTGGTGGGAGATCATTTTGTGAACGCGCGCACAAGCGCGTGGTCATTGTGGCAAATCGCCGACGCGCCCGGCCGAGGGGGGCGGGCTCGCGTTACCTTCGCGTGTGTGGCGATGTTCCGACTTCAGGGCAGCAAGGTGCTCGCCGTCGAGATGACCGGGGACGCCGTCAAGGCGAAGAACGGCTCGATGGTCGCGTACGACGGAGAGATGTCCTTCAAGAAGATGAGCGGCGGGGGTGAGGGGCTGCGGGGGATGGTGACGCGGCGGCTCACCGGTGAGCAGATGACGGTGATGGAGGTGAAGGGGCACGGGACCTGCTGGTTCGCCGACCGGGCGGCCGAGATCAACGTGGTCGAGCTGGGCGGCGACAAGCTGTTCGTGGAGTCGAGCAACTTCCTCGCGGCGGCGGCGGGGCTGCGGACGGGTACGGAGTTCACCGGGCTGCGCGGCGCCTCGCAGGGCAACGGGCTGTTCACGACGACCGTCGAGGGGCACGGACAGGCGGCGATCATGTCGGACGGGCCGGCGGTCGTGCTGCGGGTGAGTGAGCGGTATCCGCTGACCGTGGACCCGGGGGCGTACGTCGCGCACCAGGGGCGGCTGCGGCAGTCCTTCCAGTCCGGTGTGACCTTCCGCACCTTCATGGGGGAGGGCGGCGGGGAGGCCTTCCAGATCCGCTTCGAGGGGGACGGGCTGGTCTACGTGCAGCCGAGTGAGCGGAACACGATCGCGGGGGATGTGTGACGTGGGCTTCCGGGAGATCAATACGAAGGTGGTCGAGGCCACCGTGGTGCCGGGGCAGCGGCTGTTCAGTCAGCGGGGGGCCATGCTCGCCTACAAGGGGGACGTGTCCTTCACGCCGAACATCCGCGGTGGTCAGGGCGGGGTCATGTCGATGATCGGACGGCGGGTCGCGGGTGAGGACACGCCGCTGATGACCGTGGAGGGGAACGGGACCGTGCTGTTCGGGCACGGTGGGCATCATGTGCAGGTGATCGAGCTGGCCGGGGACACTCTGTCCGTGGAGGCCGACCGGCTGCTCGCCTTCGAAGGGACGCTGGAGCAGGGGACCGTCTTCCTCGGCGCTCAGGGCGGCGTCATGGGGATGGTGCGGGGGCAGGTCAGCGGGCAGGGGCTGTTCACCACCTCGCTGAGGGGACACGGATCGGTGGCCGTGATGGCGCACGGCGGTGTGATCGAGGTGCCGATCGTCCCGGGGCGTCCCGTGCACGTCGATCCGCAGGCCTACGTCGCCCACCACGGGGACGTCCGCAACCGGCTGTCCACGGCGCTGGGGTGGCGGGACATGGTCGGGCGGGGGTCCGGGGAGGCGTTCCAGCTGGAGTTGAGCGGGAGCGGGGCCGTGTTCGTGCAGGCGTCCGAGGAGAAGCTGTGAGTACGGTCTGGGATCCGGCTTCGCTGCCGGTCGACGACAACGTCGACGCCTACACCTTCTGCGTGGAGCTGGCGGGCAGCCAGTGGTTCCTCCAGAAGGGGAAGATGATCGCCTACTACGGGTCGATCGACTTCAACGGGATCGGACACGGGCGGCTGGAGCGGCTCGTGCGGCATTCGTTCCATTCGCCTCTGCACGCGAGCGACTGGGTCGTGGCCGAGGGCTCGGGGCAGATGCTCCTCGCCGACCGGGCGTTTGATGTCAACTCCTACGACCTGGAGGACGGCAATCTGACCATTCGCTCCGGCAACCTGCTCGCTTTTCAGCCAAGTCTGTCGCTGAAGCAGTCGATCGTGCCGGGGTTCCTGACGCTCATCGGGACGGGGAAGTTCGTGGCCGCCTCCAACGGGCCGGTGGTGTTCATGGAACCGCCGATCCGGGTGGACCCCCAGGCGCTCGTCGGCTGGGCCGACTGCCCCTCGCCCTGCCACCACTACGACCACGGGTACATGACCGGCCTGATGGGCGGTCTACGTGCGATGACGGGGCTCGGCGGCGCCTCCGGCGAGGAGCACCAGTTCGAGTTCGTGGGCGCGGGGACAGTGCTGCTGCAGTCGAGCGAGGCACTGATGGCGGAGCAGTCGACGGGAGTGACTCCGCAGGAGCCGGGGGTGCCCGGCGGGGGCGCGCACGGCCCGCAGGGGGCGCAGTCCGGGGCACCGCGCCTTCCCGGACAGCTCGGTGACCTCCAGCGCCGCTTCGGGCTGTGAGCGGTACCCTGCGGAGGGTGACATCGAACGCGTGCGCACCGTCACACCTCTGTCTAGTTCGCCTTTCAACTTTTTAGGTAGACTTCATTCATGGAGACCGAGACGGCCACCCGCTGGCTGACCGATGCGGAGCAGTGCGCCTGGCGCACCCACCTGGAGGTCAACAAGCTGTTGACCTATCAGCTCGAAAAGGACCTCCAGCCGTTCGGCCTGACGATGAACGACTACGAGATTCTGGTGAACCTCTCCGAGTCGGAGGAGGTGCGGATGCGCATGAGCGACCTCGCCACCGCCACCCTCCAGTCCAAGAGCCGCCTCTCGCACCAGATCACACGCATGGAGAACGCCGGCTTCGTGCGGCGGGAGAACTGCGAGTCCGACCGGCGCGGCCTGTACGCCGTCCTCACCGACCGCGGCATGGAGACGATGCGCAAGGTCGCGCCGCACCACGTGTCGTCCGTGCGCAAGCACTTCATCGACCTGCTCTCCCCCGAGGCGCTGACCGAGCTGGACAAGGCGCTCAGGCCCATCGCCGACCACCTGCGGGGCCAGCGCGGGCGGCCATGAGGCCCTAGGGCGCTTCTGCCGGACTGTCGTCGGCGGGCAGGCGCAGTTCGAAGAGGGCGCCGCCCGCCGGTGCCTCCGCCACCGTGAGGGTGCCCTCGTGGCGTACGGCGACGTCCCGGGCGATGGCGAGGCCCAGTCCGGCGCCGCCGTCGTCACGGCTGCGGGCCGCGTCGAGCCGTACGAAGCGCTCGAAGATCCGCTGCCGGTCGGCCGGCGGTACGCCCTCGCCGTCGTCGGCGACGCCGAGCACCGCCGTGCCGCCCTCCCGCCCTACGGTGACCTCCACCGCCGACCGGGCGTGCCGCTCGGCGTTGTCCAGCAGGTTGGCCAGGACCCGCCCCAGCTGTCCGCGCGAGCCCTCCACGACGGCGCCCTCCCCGGCCCGCACCGTCACCCGGGGCCGGTTCCGCGCCTCCTCCCGGGCGAGGGCGGCCAGGTCCACCCGGCCGTCGGCCGGCCGCTCCCCCGCGTCGAGGCGGGCGAGCAGAAGCAGGTCGGCGGCGAGCCGCTGGAGCCGTACGGTGTCCTCCACCGCGCCGCCGACGTCCAGCAACTCCGGGTGCGCCGCGCCGACTTCGAGCTGGGTGCGCAGCGAGGCGATGGGGCTGCGCAGTTCGTGTGAGGCGTCGGCGACGAAGCGGCGCTGGCGTTCCACGGAAGCCTGCAGGGCGGCGAGGGTCTCGTTGGTGGTCAGGGCGAGCCGGGCCACCTCGTCGTGGGTGTCCGGCACGGGGACGCGGCGGCCCAGGTCCTCGGAGGCGGTGATCGCGGCCATCTCGCGGCGGATGCCCTCGACCGGGCGCAGCGCGCGCCGGGTGACGAGCCAGGTCACGCCCGCGACGAGGGCCGCGAGCAGGGGGAACCCGATCAGCATCACGGTCAGCGCGGTGCTCACGGCGCCGTGCTCGGCGGAGAGCGGTGAACCGGCGTACACGGTGAGGGTGCCGCGGTCGTCCGTCTCGACGGTCACGCCCGCGAAGCGGTAGTCCTCCGTCTCGCCGTCGATGGTCGCCGAGCCGTCGCTGAGGGTGGCCCGGCCGCCGATCTCACCGGGTTCCAGGCCCTCGTCGTCGTCATCGTCGTCGTCCCCCGGGCGGTCGGCGGACGCCTGACGCGGTGCGACCGCGTCCACACCGGTGCCGCTGATCCGCTCCAGGTCCTCACTCGCGGCCACCAGGACGCCGTCCTCGTCGACGACCTGCACCGGCCGGTCGTCGACGTCCAGCGACAGCTCGTCGTAGCGCGTCCCGGCGGCGAGCTGCGCCGCGACCTCCCGCGCGGAGCGCTCCGCCTGCGTCCCGGCCTCGCCGAGCAGGTTCGAGCGGAGCGAGAGCAGTACGGCGGTTCCGGCGGCGACCAGCGCCACGGCGACCACCAGTGTGGCGGCGAGGGTGGCGCGGGCCCGGACCGACCCGAAGAGGCGGCTCACCGCTCCGTCTCCAGCCGGTACCCGGCGCCGCGGACGGTCGCGATGAGCCCGGCCCGCAGCTTGCGGCGCAGGGCGCTGACGTACACCTCGACGATGTTGGGATCGCCCTCGTAGGCGAAGTCCCAGACGTGGTCGAGGATCTCGCTCTTGGAGACCACCTCGCCCGCGCGGAGCACCAGTTGCTCCAGTACGGCGAACTCCCGGGCGGTCAGCGTCACCTCGTCGCCGCCGAGGAGGACGCGGCGGGCGGCCGTGTCGACCCGCAGGTCGCCGTGGACGTGCACCGGGGACGCCCCCGGCCCCTGCCGCCTGCGCAGCAGCGCCTTGACCCGGGCGACCAGGACGACGTACGAGAAGGGCTTGGTGAGGTAGTCGTCCGCGCCCGTGTCCAGGCCCTCCGCCTCGTCGTACTCCCCGTCCTTGGCGGTGAGCATGAGGATCGGCACGTCGTCGCCGGCGGCGCGCAGGGCGGCGCACACCCGGTAGCCGTTGAGGCCGGGCAGCATGATGTCGAGGATCACCAGGTCGTACGGGGCCTCCATGGCCCGGTGCAGGCCCTCCCGGCCGTCGTGGACGACGTCCACCGCGTACCCCTCGGCCGTGAGGCCCTTGGCCAGGGAGAGGGCCAGTCGTTTCTCGTCCTCGACGATCAGCAGGCGCATCCCTCAAGGGTCGCAAAGGGTCCCTGAAGATCCCTTCAGGTGGCTTCAGGTTCCCCTCAGCGTCGGTCGGCGACAGTGAGGACACCACAGCGCAAAGGGACCGACCCGGGAGGAACACCCATGAAGCGCAACATCGTCATCGCCGCCGTCACCGCCGCCGCGCTGATCGGAGGCGGCACGGCGACGGCCCTCGCGGTCTCCGGCTCCGGGGGCGACGGCGCGTCGAGTGCCGCTCCGGCGGAGGTCCGGACCTCCGGTGACGGCGCGCGGGACGACGACCGGGACGACCGCGACGACCGGGACGACGACCGGCAGGAGGCCGCCCGCGCCGCCGACGCGAAGGTGACCGCCGCCGGCGCCGTCGACGCCGCGCTGAAGAAGACGCCCGGCACGGCCGTCTCCGCCGAGCTGGACGAGGACGACGGCACCACCGCGTGGGAGGTCGACGTGCTCGCCGGCGACGGCACGTGGCACACCGTACGCGTCGCTCCCTCCAGCGGCGAGATCCTCGGTACGCGCACCGACGACGAGGACGACACCGCCGAGGTGCGCGCCGCCCTGAAGGGCACCTCCGTCACCGCCGCCGAGGCCGCCGAGGCGGCGGCCGGCAAGGGGACGGTGACGTCGGTGGAGCTCGACGACGACCACCGCACGGGCGTCTGGGAGGTCGAGACGCGCTCCTCGGACGGGTCCGAGCGGGAGTGGCGGGTCGACGCCTCCTCGGGCAAGGTGACGGCGGATCAGGACGGCGACTCCGACGACGCGGACGACGACTCCGACGGCGCCGACTCCGACGACGACTGACGGGAGGCGGCCGGGGTCCTCGCCCCGGCCCTCCCGCGGGCAGACGGGAATGTGACGACCGGGCCCAGGGCCGCCGCGACGGACACCGCGCCTGCCAGCGCGAAGCACAGCGGCAGCGGCAGTCGCTCCACCAGCAGCCCCGTCGCCGCGGCACCGGCCGAGCTGCCGGCGTTCACCGCCGTGTTGACCCAGGCCCCGGCTCGGGCGCGGAACCCCGGGGCCGCGTCCTCGTCGGCGATCAGGTACGTCGTCGTCAGCGCCGGCGCCACGAAGAGGCCCGCGCAGGCGACGGCCACGACCAGCGCGGAGAGCGCGGGGGCGAGACCCGCGGCGGCCAGGGCGAGGCCCAGCCCGGCCGCGAGGTACGGCAGCCGGGCGCGGGCGGAGCCCCGCCAGGCGACGGCCCCGTTGAGCAGGCCGCCGACCGCGCTGCCCGCCGACAGCGCGGCGAGGACCCAGGCGACGGTGTCGTCCCCGAGGCCGTGCCGCCCGGCGAACGCCACGACCAGCAGGTCCACGGCGCTCAGCGAGAGGCCGACGCCCGCGGCGACGGCGACGGGTTGCAGGAGGGCGCGGCGCCGGGCCGCCCGCTCCCCCGCGGATGTCCGCTCCTTCGCACCGGCGGCCGGTCCGGCCGGGCTCAGCGCGCGGGTCGCCGGGGACAGGGCGAAGGCGACCGTGCCCGCCGCGACCAGCAGGGCGCTGAGCACGACTCCGGCCGCCGGGGAGGCGACGCCGACGACGACACCGACGAGGAGCGGGCCGGTGACGAAGAGCAGTTCCTCGGCGACACCGTCCAGGCTGTAGGCCCGCCGCAGCAGGGCCCGGTCGG
The DNA here is from genome assembly GCF_034105845.1 of Streptomyces sp. CRN 30. Lineage (NCBI taxonomy): Bacteria > Bacillati > Actinomycetota > Actinomycetes > Kitasatosporales > Streptomycetaceae > Streptomyces > Streptomyces sp. CRN 30. The sequence goes on from NZ_JAVRHI010000203.1 coordinate 60,006, forward strand.
GCAGCAGGGCCGACCACACCGCGCGCATGGTGGGGCCGAGCGGGGGTGTGCAGGCACCGGCGAGGGCCGCGGTCACGGCGAGGACGGGCCAGGGGAGGCCGGTCACGCCGCCGGCCGCCGCGAGGGCGCAGAGCAGGGTGGCGTACAGCAGCGCCATCGGGATCAGCGCGCGGCGCGGGCCGTGCCGGTCGACCAGGGCGGCCCGGTAGGGGGACAGGAAGACGCCGGTGGCGCCGAAGAGCGCCATGACCGTGCCGGCCACGGCGTAGGAGCCGGTGGCGCGGGTGACGCAGAGCATCAGGGCGACGGAGACGGTGCCGTAGGAGAGGCGGCCCACGAGGGCGGCGGTGAAGGCGCCACGGGCGTGGGGGACGCGGAAGACGGCGGCATAGGAGGGCCGCGTGGGTGTGGTGGACACGGGAGTGTTCCTCGTCCGAGGGCGGAAGGGGGACGCCGGGGTACCGCGACGGCGGCCGGAAGCGGCGGTCGCGGGCCTGGGCGGGCCCTATGCCAAGAGGAGGAACATGCGCGGGAGGCTATCAGGGGGGTGGGGGCGGGTCATTCGGTTATCCGCGCCGCCGCGACGGTCGCCCGCGCAGTTCCCCGCGCCCCTACAGGGGCGCCCCTGTAGGGGCGCGGGGAACTGCGCGATCAACCACGACGGCCCCGCACCGAGTCACCGCCCCTCAGCACCGCCAGAACCCCCGGTACCCCCGGTACCACCAGAACCACCGGTACCACCGGTACCACCGGTACCACCGGCACCCCCCGTAACCCCCGCCACCAGCTCATCCGCAGCGCGATAGGGATCCGTCTCCCCCGAGACGATCCGCTCGGCGAGCACCCCGAGCCGGCGATCGCCCCGCAGATCACCGATCCGCTCCCGCAGGGCCGTCACCGCGATCGTCTCCACCTCCCGGGCGGCCCGGGAGAGCCGCCGCTCGGCGAGCACCCCCCGCTCCTCCGTCCACGCCCGGTGTTTCTCCAGCGCCTCGACGACCTCGTCGATCCCCTCGCCGCGGGCGGCCACCGTCTTCACGATGGGGGGACGCCAGTCCCCGGGCCCCCGCGCCTCGCCCAGCCCCAGCATGTGGTTCAGCTCGCGCGCCGTCGCGTCCGCCCCGTCCCGGTCGGCCTTGTTCACCACGTACACGTCGCCGATCTCCAGGATTCCCGCCTTGGCCGCCTGGATGCCGTCGCCCATGCCGGGGGCCAGCAGGACGACCGAGGTGTCCGCCTGGGAGGCGATCTCCACCTCCGACTGCCCGACGCCGACGGTCTCGACGAGGATCACGTCGCAGCCCGCCGCGTCCAGGACGCGGATCGCCTGGGGCGCCGCCCACGCCAGGCCGCCCAGGTGCCCCCGCGTCGCCATGGAGCGGATGTAGACGCCGGGGTCGGACGCGTGGTCGGACATGCGGACCCGGTCGCCGAGCAGCGCTCCGCCGGAGAACGGGGAGGAGGGGTCGACGGCGAGGACCCCGACCCGCCGGCCCTGTCGGCGGTACGCCGTCACCAGCGCCGAGGTCGACGTGGACTTGCCGACCCCGGGCGAGCCGGTGAGGCCGACCACGTACGCGTTGCCCGTGAGCGGGGCCAGGGCCGACATCACCTCCCGCAGGTGCGGGGACGCCCCCTCCACCAGGGAGATGAGCCGGGCCACGGCACGCGGCCGGCCTTCCCTGGCCTGGGCCACCAGTGAGGAGACGTCCTGCATGCGCACCGTTCCCTTCGAGAAGACCGTTCCCTTCGGAAATCCGGTCAGACCTTCGGTACCCGCAGGATCAGCGCGTCACCCTGACCGCCGCCCCCGCACAGCGCCGCCGCGCCGACACCGCCGCCGCGCCGCTTCAGCTCCAGCGCCAGGTGCAGCGCCAGCCGGGCGCCGGACATGCCGATCGGGTGGCCGAGGGCGATGGCACCTCCGTTCACGTTCACCTTTTCGGTGGAGACGCCGAGGTCCTTCATTGACTGCACGGCGACCGCGGCGAACGCCTCGTTGATCTCGATCAGGTCGAGGTCGGCGACGTCGAGGCCCTCCTTCTTCAGCGCGTGCCGGATCGCGTTCGACGGCTGCGACTGCAAAGAGTTGTCCGGCCCCGCGACGTTCCCGTGGGCCCCGATCTCGGCGAGCCACTCCAGGCCCAGCTCCTCGGCCTTGGCCTTGCTCATGACGACCACGGCCGCCGCGCCGTCGGAGATCTGCGAGGACGAGCCCGCGGTGATGGTGCCTTCCTTGGAGAAGGCGGGGCGCAGCTTGCCGAGCGACTCGGCGGTGGTGTCGGGGCGGATGCCCTCGTCCTTGCTGAAGAGAACGGGGTCGCCCTTGCGCTGGGGGATCTCCACGGGGGTGATCTCCGCCTCGAAGGTGCCGTTCTTCTGCGCGGCGGCGGCGCGCTGGTGGGAGAGGGCGGCGACCTCGTCCTGGTCGGCGCGGTTCAGCCCCAGCCGGGTGTTGTGCTTCTCGGTGGACTCGCCCATGGCGATGTTCTCGAAGGAGTCGGTGAGGCCGTCGTGCGCCATGGCGTCGAGGACCTGCACCGCGCCGTACTTGTAGCCCTCGCGGGACTTGGGCAGCAGGTGCGGCGCGTTGGTCATGGACTCCTGGCCGCCGGCGACGATCACGTCGAACTCGCCGGCGCGGATCAGCTGGTCGGCGAGGGCGATGGCGTCCAGGCCGGAGAGGCAGACCTTGTTGACCGTGAGCGCCGGGACGTGCATCGGGATGCCCGCCTTGACGGCGGCCTGCCGGGCCGGGATCTGCCCTGCCCCGGCCTGGAGCACCTGTCCCATGATCACGTACTGCACCTGGTCGCCGCCGATCCCCGCGCGGTCGAGGGCGGCCTTGATCGCGAAGCCGCCGAGGTCCGCCGCGGAGAAGGATTTCAGCGAGCCGAGGAGCCGCCCCATGGGCGTCCGGGCGCCCGCGACGATCACCGTGCTGTTCGTTGCAGATGACATGAGCTGCGATCCCCTTTTCCGGCCCGCACAGGCCGAGGAGTGAACGAGGGTTTACTCGAATGTACTGACCGGTATGCGGCCCGTCACCGGGCCGTCGGTGTGATCGCGCGCACGTTGCGTAACCACTCGGGGAGCGCTCCACTGAACGCATGCTGACGCGAATCGACCACATCGGAATCGCCTGTCACGACCTCGACGCCACTGTCGAGTTCTACCGGACCACCTACGGTTTCGAGGTGTTCCACACCGAGGTCAACGAGGAGCAGGGCGTCCGGGAGGCCATGCTCAAGATCAACGAGACGTCGGACGGCGGAGCCTCCTACCTCCAGCTCCTGGAGCCGGTCCGCGAGGACTCCACGGTCGCGAAGTGGCTGGCCAAGAACGGTGAGGGGGTCCACCACATCGCCTTCGGCACGGCGGACGTCGACGCCGAGGCCGCGGACATCCGCGACAAGGGCGTACGCGTGCTCTACGACGAGCCCCGGCGCGGTTCCATGGGGTCGCGGATCACCTTCCTGCACCCCAAGGACTGTCATGGTGTCCTCACAGAACTCGTCACATCGGCGGCTGTTGAGTCACCTGAGCACTGACTCCCGTACATAGGGGCCGGTAGGGTTGGGTGTGGTCGCCGCTCGATCCAGGGCGACCGGGCCCCGTCGTCACCGGTGGGGCCGTAGCCGGGGTCCGGGTTTCGGGGGACGAGCGCCGGGGCAGCAGCACATGCTCCGCCGTTGATCTGACACCATTCCCCGGGGGCCCCGTTCGTCGGACGGTCGGGGTTCGTTCGTCAGAGTGTTGCGACCAGGGGACGGATGGGACCGCGCAGTGCGGGGCTACGAGAGCCAGGAGCGAGAGCCGGCGGCTGACGTCGACCACCTCTCTCGGTTCGAGGCCGAGATGAAGCGGCTGAAGACCGAGCGGGAAAAGGCGATCCAGCACGCCGAGGACCTCGGCTACCAGGTCGAGGTGCTGCGCGCCAAGCTGCACGAGGCGCGGCGCACCATCATGTCCCGGCCCGCCTTCGACGGCGGCGATCTCGGGTACCAGGCCGAGCAGTTGCTGCGCAACGCTCAGGTGCAGGCCGACCAGTTGCGGGCGGACGCCGAGCGCGAGCTGAGCCAGGCCCGCGCGCAGACCCAGCGCATCCTCCAGGAGCACGCCGAGCACTCGGCCCGGCTCCAGGCGGAGCTGCACCAGGAGGCCGTCAACCGGCGCCAGCAGCTCGACCAGGAGCTGGCCGAGCGCCGGCAGACCGTCGAGAGCCACGTCAACGAGAACGTGGCCTGGGCCGAGCAGCTGCGGGCCCGCACCGAGCAGCAGGCCCGGCGGCTCCTCGACGAGTCCCGCGCCGAGGCCGAGCAGGCGATGAACGCGGCCCGCGCGGAGGCCGAGCGGCTGACCGCCGAGGCCCGGCAGCGGCTGCGGGGCGAGGCGGAGTCCGCCCGCGCCGAGGCCGAGCAGCTGCTGCGCCGGGCCCGCGCGGACGCCGAGCGGCTGCTCAACGCCGCCTCGACACAGGCCCAGGAGGCCACCGACCACGCCGAGCGGCTGCGCACCTCCACCGCGTCGGAGTCCGAGGACGCCCGCCGCCGCTCCCAGGAGCTGAGCCGCTCCGCCGAGCAGCGGATGACGGAGGCCGAGGAGGCGCTGCGCAAGGCGCAGACCGAGGCCCAGAAGCTGGTCACCGAGGCCGAGGAGGCCGCGGCCAAGGCCCTGGCGAACGCCGAGTCGGCCAACGAGACGCGGACGCGGACGGCGAAGGAGCAGGTCGCCCGGCTGGTCGGCGAGGCCACCAAGGAGGCCGAGTCGGTCAAGGCCGACGCCGAGCAGCTGGTCGCGGACGCCCGCGCCGAGGCCGAGAAGATCGTCGCCGAGGCCGGTGAGAAGGCCCGTACGATCACCGCCGAGGAGACCGCCACCCAGCTGTCCAAGGCGGCCAGGACCGCCGAGGACGTGCTGAACAAGGCGTCCGAGGAGGCCAAGCGGACCACGAAGGCCGCCGCCGAGGAGGCCGAGCGGATCCGCGGCGAGGCCGAGACCGAGGCGGACCGGCTGCGCGCCGAGGCGCACGACATCGCCGAGCAGCTCAAGGGCGCGGCGAAGGACGACACCAAGGAGTACCGGGCCAAGACGGTCGAGCTGCAGGAGGAGGCCCGGCGGCTGCGCGGCGAGGCCGAGCAGCTGCGGGCCGACGCGGTCGCCGAGGGCGAGAAGATCCGCGCCGAGGCCCGCCGGGAGGCCGTCCAGCAGATCGAGGAGGCGGCGAAGTCCGCCGAGGAGCTGCTCGCCAAGGCCAAGGCCGACGCCGACGAGCTGCGGCAGACCGCCACCACGGACAGCGAGAAGGTCCGCACCGAGGCGATCGAGCGGGCGACGAACCTGCGCCGGCAGGCCGAGGAGACGCTGGAGCGCACCCGAGCCGAGGCCGAGCGGCACCGCGCGGAGGCCGCCGAGCGGGCCGAGGAGACCCGCGCGGACGCCGAGCGCGCCGCGACCGAGCTGCGCGAGGAGACCGAGCGGGCCATAGAGGAGCGCCGCGCGGAGGCCGCCGACGAGCTGACCCGGCTGCACACGGAGGCCGAGGAGCGGCACGCCGCGGCCGAGCGGGCGCTGGGCGAGGCCCGCGAGGAGGGCGCGCGGCTCCGCCGGGAGGCGTCCGAGGAGGCCGAGCGGCTGCGGAGCGAGGCCGCGGAGCGCATCCGTACGCTGCGTGAGCAGGCCGAGGAGGAGGCCGAGCGGCTCCGTACGGAGGCCGCCGCCGACGCCTCCGCCTCCCGCGCGGAGGGCGAGTCCGTCGCCGTGCGGCTGCGCGCGGAGGCGGCGAGCGAGGCCGAGCGGCTGAAGTCGGAGGCGCAGGAGAGCGCCGACCGGGTGCGCGCGGAGGCGCAGACGGCCGCCGAGCGGATCGCGGCCGAGGCGTCGGAGACGCTGGCCGCCGCGCAGGAGGAGGCCGCCCGGCGCCGCCGCGAGGCGGAGGAGCTGCTCGGCGCGGCCCGCGAGGAGGCCGGCCGGGAGCGGGAGCGGGCCCGGGAGCAGAGCGAGGAGCTGCTGGCCTCGGCGCGCAAGCGCGTGGAGGAGGCGCAGGCCGAGGCGGAGCGGCTGGTCGAGGAGGCGGACCGGCGGGCGACCGAGATGGTCACCGCGGCCGAGCAGCACGCGACGCAGGTACGGGACTCCGTGGCGGGGCTGCACGAGCAGGCCCAGGAGGAGATCGCCGGGCTGCGCAGCGCCGCCGAGCACGCCGCGGACCGTACCCGGCGCGAGGCCGAGGAGGAGGCGGACCGGGTCCGTTCCGACGCCTACGCGGAGCGGGAGCGGGCCGGCGAGGACGCGAGCCGGCTGCGGCGCGAGGCGCAGGAGGAGACGGAGGCGGCGAAGACGCTCGCCGAGCGGACGGTCTCCGAGGCGATCACCGAGGCCGACCGGCTGCGCGCGGACGTCGCCGAGCACGCCCAGCGGGTGCGTACGGAGGCCTCGGACGCGATCGCGGAGGCGGAGCAGGCGGCGTCGCGGACCCGGGCGGAGGCCCGGGAGGACGCCAACCGCATCCGCTCGGACGCGGCGACGCAGGCGGACACCCTCATCACCGAGGCGCGCTCCGAGGCGGAGCGGCTCACCACCGACACCGTCAACGAGACCGACCGGCTGCGTACCGAGGCGTCGGCGGCCGTCGCCGAGGCGGAGGAGGCCGCGTCGCGGGCCCGGCAGGAGGCCCGGGAGGACGCCAACCGCATCCGTTCCGACGCGGCGACGCAGGCGGACACCCTCATCACCGAGGCGCGCTCCGAGGCGGAGCGGCTCACCACGGAGACGGTCTCCGAGACCGACCGGCTGCGTACCGAGACGGTCGCGGAGGCCGAGCGGGTCCGCGGCGAGGCCGCCGACCGGGCGAAGAAGACGCTCGCGGAGGCCACCGACGAGGCGGAGCGGCTGCGGGCCGAGGCCGCCGAGACGGTGGGGTCGGCGCAGCAGCACGCGGAGCGGATCCGCGGCGAGGCCGAGCGGGTCAGGGCGGCGGCCGCGGCGGAGGCGGAGCGGGTCACGACGGCCGGCCGCGTGGAGGCCGAGCGGACCCTGGACGAGGCCCGCAAGGACGCCAACAAGCGGCGTTCGGAGGCGGCGGAGCAGGTCGACAAGCTCATCACGGAGACCACGGCCGAGGCCGACAAGCTGCTCGCGGAGGCCCAGCAGCAGGCGCAGAAGACCACCGCGGACGCGGAGGGCCAGGCCGACACCATGGTGGGGGCGGCCCGCACGGAGGCCGACCGGCTCGTGGCCGAGGCGACGGTCGAGGGCAACTCCCGGGTGGAGAAGGCCCGTACGGACGCCGACGAGCTGCTGGTCGGCGCGCGCCGGGACGCGACCGCCATAAGGGAGCGCGCGGAGGAGCTGCGCGACCGGCTGACGGGCGAGATCGAGGAACTCCACGAGCGGGCGCGGCGCGAGGCCGCCGAGACGATGAAATCGACCGGCGACCGCTGTGACGCGTTGATCAAGGCCGCGGAGGAGCAGCTCGCCAAGGCCGAGGCGAAGGCCAAGGAGATCGTTTCCGAGGCCAACTCCGAGGCGGGCAAGGTGCGTATCGCCGCGGTCAAGAAGGCCGAGGGTCTGCTCAAGGAGGCCGAGCAGAAGAAAGCGAAGCTGGTGAAGGAGGCGGAGGAACTCAAGGCGGAAGCGGTCCGCGAGGCCCGGCGTACGGTGGAGGAGGGTAAGCGTGAACTGGAGATTCTGGTCAGACGCCGTGAAGACATCAACGCGGAGATCTCCCGGGTCCAGGACGTGCTGGAGGCGCTGGAGTCCTTCGAGGCCCCGACCGTGGGCGGCAAGGACAACGGGGTGAAGGCCGGCGCGACGGTCGGTGCCCCTCGTTCGGGTGGTAAGTCGTCAGACGGCTAGCGCTCGGGCCGAATTCGGTGTCTCCTTGAGATCCTTTGGCCAAAGCTTTGGCAAGCAGTCGGTGTGTCCGACACTCGAAAGAGGTGTCATTCTCCAGATCAAACACGCATCCGCTCGATGACACACCGCATTGGCCCCTAGGATTCCCTCTATCACCTCACCCGGTCTCATTCGACAGGAACCCCATGAGCGACACTTCCCCCTACGGCTTCGAGCTTGTGCGGCGTGGGTACGACCGCGCTCAGGTGGACGAACGTATCTCCAAGCTCGTCTCCGACCGTGACAGCGCTCTCGCCCGCATCACCGCTCTGGAAAAGCGCATCGAGGAGCTCCACCTCGAAACCCAGAACGCCCAGGCCCAGGTGACCGACGCCGAGCCGTCGTACGCGGGGCTCGGCGCGCGGGTCGAGAAGATCCTGCGGCTCGCCGAGGAAGAGGCCAAGGACCTGCGCGAGGAGGCCCGGCGCGCGGCGGAGCAGCACCGCGAGCTCGCCGAGTCGGCCGCGCAGCAGGTGCGCAACGACGCCGAGTCGTACGCGGCCGACCGCAAGGCCAAGTCCGAGGACGAGGGCGTCCGGATCGTCGAGAAGGCCAAGAGTGACGCCTCGCAGCTGCGCGCGGAGGCCCAGAAGGACGCGCAGTCCAAGCGCGAGGAGGCGGACGCCCTCTTCGAGGAGACCCGCGCCAAGGCCGCGCAGGCCGCCGCCGACTTCGAGACCAACCTCGCCAAGCGCCGCGAGCAGTCCGAGCGGGACCTGGCCTCGCGTCAGGCCAAGGCCGAGAAGCGCCTCGCGGAGATCGAGCACCGCGCGGAGCAGCTCCGTCTGGAGGCGGAGAAGCTGCGCACGGACGCCGAGCGCCGCGCCCGCCAGACCGTGGAGACGGCGCAGCGCCAGGCCGAGGACATCGTGGCCGACGCCAACGCCAAGGCCGACCGCATCCGTTCGGAGTCCGAGCGCGAGCTGGCCGCCCTCACCAACCGCCGCGACTCCATCAACGCGCAGCTGACCAACGTGCGTGAGATGCTGGCGACCCTCACGGGCGCCGCGGTGGCCGCGGCCGGTACGCCGGCCGAGGACGAGCCGATCTCCCGCGGGGTGCCCGCCCAGCAGTCCCGCTGACGTCCGCACCGCGGGTCCGATCATTGGCGTAGCCCTCTGCCACTGGGGTGGCAGAGGGCTACGTCGCGTTCTAGCGTGGGCGCATGATCGAGCTTGAGGGGCTGACCAAGCGGTACGGCGAGAAGGTGGCGGTCGACGATCTCTCCTTCGCCGTCAGACCGGGGATCATCACAGGCTTCCTCGGGCCCAACGGCGCGGGCAAGTCCACCACCATGCGCATGGTGCTCGGGCTCGACCGGCCCACCGCGGGGGACGTCCGTATCGACGGCAACCACTACGAGCAGCTGAAGGACCCGCTGACGTACATCGGGGCGCTGCTGGACGCGAAGGCCGTGCACGGGGGCCGCAGCGCCTACAACCACCTGCTCTGTCTGGCGCAGGCCAACGGGATCTCGTCGCGGCGGGTGCACGAGGTGCTGGACACCGTCGGTCTGACGGCGGTGGCGAAGAAGAAGGCGAAAGGTTTCTCCCTCGGTATGGGGCAGCGGCTCGGCATCGCGGGCGCACTGCTCGGCGATCCGCGCATCCTGATGTTCGACGAGCCGGTCAACGGCCTCGACCCCGAGGGCATCCACTGGATCCGCAACCTGATGAAGACCCTCGCGGCGCAGGGGCGCACGGTGTTCGTCTCCAGCCACCTGATGAGCGAGATGGCGCTGACCGCCGACCACCTGGTCGTCATCGGCCAGGGCCGGCTGCTCGCCGACACCTCGATGGCCCGGTTCATCGAGGAGAACTCGCGCAGTTACGTCCGGGTCCGCAGCCCGCAGCGCGAGCGGCTGACCGACGTCCTGACGGCCGCCGGGATCACACCGCTGCGGCCGGACGCCGAGGTGCTGGAGATCGACGGCGACAAGGCGGAGACCATCGGCGAGCTGGCCGCGCGCCACCAGATCACGCTGCACGAACTGAGCCCCCAGCGGGCCTCGCTGGAGGAGGCGTTCATGCAGCTGACCGCGGAGTCGGTGGAGTACCACGCGCACGACGGGCAGCCGGCGGTCCCGGACCGCCCGCAGCAGTCCTGGGGCGCCGACTGGAGGCAGAAATGAGCACGGCCGCGACACAGGTGGTCCGGTCCGAGTGGACCAAGATCCGGTCGGTGGCCTCCACGGTGTGGACCCTCGGGCTGGCCGTGGTCGTCACCATCGCCCTCGGCATGCTGATCTCGGCGCTGTCGAAGAGCGAGTTCGACAACATGAGCGAGCAGAACCAGCTCACCTTCGACCCCACCCTCATCAGCTTCGCCGGCATGAGCCTCGGCCAGCTCGCCATGATCGTCTTCGGGGTGCTGGTCGTGGCGAACGAGTACAGCAGCGGCATGATCCGCACCTCGCTGGCGGCCGTGCCGAGGCGCGGCACCTTCCTGGCCGGGAAGATCGCGGTCGCGACGCTGCTGGCGCTGGTGGTCTCGATGGCGACGAGCTTCGCCGCCTTCTTCCTCGGGCAGGCGATGCTCGGCGACCTCAAGGCGTCGATCGGCGACCCCGGTGTGCTGCGCGCGGTCATCGGCGGCGGCCTCTACATGACCCTGATCGCGATGTTCTCGATGGGCGTCGCCGCGATGCTGCGCTCGCCGATGCTGTCGCTGGGCATCCTGATGCCGTTCTTCTTCCTGGTCTCCAACATCCTGGGCGGCGTGGACGCCACCAAGAAGGTCGGCCGGTTCCTGCCCGACCAGGCCGGCAGCAAGATCATGCAGGTGGTCCCGCCGCTCGACGACGACACCCCCTACGGCCCGTGGGGCGGGCTCGGCATCATGGTGGCGTGGGTGGTCGTGGCCCTCGTCGGCGGGTACGTGGTGCTCAAGCGGCGGGACGCCTGACCCGCGCGTCCACGGGACGCCTGTTTCTGCCCGGGATTGAACGGAACCGTCAGCGCCTCGATAAGCTCCTAATCCTTACGGGGGCGTGCGCCCCGCTGTCCTGAACCTTTCGATGGGTGCGGAGCATGATCGAGGCTGTCGGCCTGACCAAGCGCTACGGCGACAAGACCGCCGTGTACAACCTGTCCTTCCAGGTACGTCCCGGCACTGTCACCGGTTTCCTCGGGCCGAACGGCTCGGGCAAGTCGACGACGATGCGGATGATCCTCGGGCTGGACAACCCCACCTCGGGGCACGTCACGATCGGCGGTCACCCGTACCGCAAACTGCCCAACGCCCCCCGCCACGTCGGCGCGCTGCTGGACGCCAAGGCCGTGCACGGCGGCCGGGCCGCCCGCAGCCACCTGCTGAGCCTCGCCCAGCTCTCCGGCATCCCGGCCCGCCGGGTGGACGAGGTGCTCGGCGTGGTCGGCCTCCAGGACGTGGCCCGCAAGCGCTCCAAGGGCTTCTCCCTCGGCATGGGCCAGCGGCTCGGCATCGCCGCGGCGCTGCTCGGCGACCCCCAGGTGCTGCTCTTCGACGAACCGGTCAACGGTCTCGACCCCGAGGGCATCCTGTGGGTGCGCAACCTGATGAAGGCGCTGGCCGCCGAGGGCCGCACCGTCTTCGTCTCCAGCCACCTCATGAGCGAGATGGCGCTCACCGCCGACCACCTGATCGTCATCGGGCGCGGTCAGCTCATGGCCGACATGAGCGTGAAGGACTTCATCTCGGCCAACTCCGCCGACTTCGCGCGGGTCCGCACCCCGGACACCGAGCCGCAGCTGCGCGAGAAGCTCGCCGCGGCGCTGACCGAGGCGGGCGGCCACGTCCTGCCGGAGCAGGACGGCGGGCTGCGGGTGACGGGACTGCCGCTCCCCCGCATCAGCGACGTCGCGCACGACTCCGACGTACGGCTGTGGGAGCTGTCGCCGCACCAGGCGTCACTGGAGGAGGCGTACATGCGGATGACGCAGGGCGCCGTGGACTACCGCTCGACCGCCGACGAGAAGGCCGGGCTCCAGCAGCCCCTGCCGCCCGGCGCGCAGCCGCCGATGCCGGTGCCGGGGCAGGGCCAGCCCGGCTGGTACGCCCCGCCGCCGCCCCAGCAGGGCGGCGTCCCCGGCCCGGTCCCGCCGGGCCCGTACGGTGCGCCGGCCGCGCCCGCGGCACCGCCCGCGCAGCCGCACCCGCAGTCGCATCCGCAGCAGGCCAACCCGTACGCGCAGCCGGCCGCCCCGCAGGCGCCTGCCGGCCCGTTCCCGGGCCGTCCCGCGACGCCTCCCGCCGCCGCTCCCGCTCCCGCTCCCGCCCCGACCACGTCCGAGGACGCCCGATGAGCACGCCCCAGCCTCCGATGCCACAGGCCGCGCCGCACTGGCAGGCGGCGCCCGGTCCGGCGTACGCCGGTTACACCTCGCCGATCCCGAACGTGCGGACCAACCTGACGCACGCGGTCGTCTCGGAGTGGACGAAGATCCGCTCGGTGCGCTCGACGCTGTGGACGCTCGGCGTCTTCGTGCTGCTGGTGGTGGGCATCGGCCTGCTGACCGGCGTGGTGGTCTCCTCCTCCAGCTCCGACCTGTCCGGCACCAACCCGCTGGAGCTGGGCTTCTTCGGGCTGCTGCTCGGCAGCATGTGCGTGATGACGCTGGGCGTGATGACCACGGCGTCGGAGTACGGCACCGGTCTGATCCGCACCACGATGACCGCCTGCCCGACCCGCGGCCGGGTGCTCGCCGCCAAGGGCCTGGTCTTCTTCCTGGTCTCCTTCGTGGTGACGCTGGTCTCCTCGACCCTCGTCGCCTTCGCGCACGTGGCGATGTTGAGCGGCGCGGACGAGCCCGCCGGCGCGGACTGGCTCAAGGCCACCGTCGGCGTCTCCCTCTACGTCGCGCTGCTCGGCCTGCTCTCGCTGGCCGTCGGCTCGATCATCCGCCACTCGGCGGGCGCCATCACCATCATGATCGGCCTGCTGCTCGCGCCGCTGGTCATCGCGCTCTTCATGTTCTCGGAGTCCTTGCAGGACGTGCAGCAGTTCCTGCTGGAGTACTCGATCCCGAACCAGCTCAGCATCTTCTACGCCAACTCGCTCTCCACGTCCGGCCCGTCGGGCTGGGATCCCCTGTGGATCGTGCTCGGCGTCACGGCCGTCGTCTACGCGGGCGCCTTCACGCTGCTCCAGCGCCGGGACGTGTGACCGGAGTTCAGAAGCGCGGCGCGTTCCGGGACCGCTGCACCCGTGTGGTGCGGCGGTCCTTCGCGTTCCAGCACGCCTTGTGCCAGTGGCGGCGCTCGTCGACGCCCGAGTGGTCCGGCCAGGCCACGACGTGCGGGACGCCGTCGGGGATCATCTGGTCGCAGCCCGGACAGCGGTAGGACTTGCCCTGCGCGCTGGCGCCCGCCACGTGTCGCACGTACCACTCCTCGCCCTGCCACGTCTCCGAGGACTGCCAGCCGCCGTAGCGGCCGGGACCGTCGTCCTCGGCGCTGCGGCCGGTGGAATCGGCTCCCTTGGGTCGGTTGCGACGCGGGGACACAGGACACCTCACGGGGCTATACAGGGAAGTACGGGCCGTAACCAGCCTACGCGGGCGCGGGCGGGCGCAGGCGGACGGCGCCCGGGACGGCGGCGGAAGCGTGCGCGGGGCGCTCCCGGGAACCCGAGCGCCGCGACCATCCCTGCTCAGCGACCCGACAACGGCCCATTCTGCAGACAATCCGCAAATCTCCTCGTTCGGCCGTGTCCTCGGCACGTGTCAAGCGGTTATGCCCTGTGGGGGAGCTCCGTGTCGGGGCCAAGGAAGCAGGAAGCGATGCGCGTTGGAAGTTTCGTTCTGGCAGCCCGGTTCCCGGGCCAGGGGCAGGGGGAGGCGCTGCACCGGGCGGTGCGGTCGGCCGAGGTCGCCGAGGAGTCCGGGCTGGACGCCGTCTGGCTCGCCGAGCACCACTTCGTGCCGTACGGCACCTGCCCGTCCGCCGTGACCCTGGCGGCGCTGCTGCTCGGCCGCACCCGGCGCATCCGGGTCGGCACGGCGGTCAGTGTGCTGCCCACCGCCCACCCCGTGGCCCTCGGCGAGCAGGCCGCGCTGCTCCACGTGACCAGCGGCGGCCGGTTCTCGCTCGGGGTCGGCCGCGGCGGCCCCTGGGTGGACCTGGAGGTCTTCGGCTCCGGCCTCGACGCGTACGAGACGGGGTTCCCGGAAGCCCTGGACCTGCTGGTGCGCTGGCTGCGGGAGCCGGCGGTCGCGGCCATAGGCGAGCGCTACCGGTTCCGGGAGGTGCCGGTCGTCCCGCGGCCCTCGGAGTCGCTCACGGACACGGCGGGGCCCGAGGTCGTCGTCGCCTGTACCTCGCCGGCGAGCGTGCGGCTGGCCGCCGAGAGGGGGCTGCCGATGCTGCTCGGGATGCACATCGGGGACGAGGAGAAAGCCGAGATGGTCGGCCTGTGGCGGCGGCACGCGCGGGCGGCCGGGCGCTCCGGTGCGGAGATCCGGGACGCCGCCCACGTCTCGGCCGGCGTCTGCCAGATCGCCGACCGGCGCACGGACGCGGTGGAGACGCTGACGAAGGCCATGCCGGGCTGGCTGCGGCAGGGACTCGACGCCCATGTGACGGTGGACGGCCGTCCCCGGCGGATGCGCGATCCACTGGCGTACACGGAGCTGCTCTGCGGACTGCACCCGGTCGGGACGCCGCGGCTGTGCGCCGACCGGCTCGCCGCGACCGGCGAGCGGACGGGCGTCTCCCGTTTCGCGCTGCTGGTGGAAGGTTCCGGCGACCTCGCGGCGACCGAGGAGAACGTCCGGCGGCTCGGCGCCGAGGTACTGCCCCAGCTGCGCTGACCGGTGTGTTGTACGCCTTCCGCCGGGACCCCGCGGAAGGCCTGCCGCCCCGGTACAAGTGCACCTCCCGCGTACGGAGCGACAAGCCCGCGATCGGCGTCAGCAGTCGCGGAGTTCCGGTGACTGGTTCAGCAACTGGTTGCGCACCGAGGTGAATCGGGCCAGCGTCTCGTCGACCGAGGCGTCGGCCGGGAAGACCGCCACGCGGTGGCAGTTCTGGAAGGCCAGCCGTACACCGAAGTGCCGTTGCAGGGCGCCGCGTATCGCGTCACTCGCGAGCGCACGCAGCAGCTGGCCACGTGCCTGCTCGTCCGGCGGGGGCGTCTGGTTGTCGGCGAACTCTCCGCCGTCGACCTTCAGCTGTGCCACCAGGGAGCTGATCATCTCCCACGCGTAGGGCAGGGAGGTCCGGACGCAGTCGACGAAATCAGCTTCGTCGACCTCGCCTCGCTCGGCCTGTTCGAGTAGGGCCGGTGAGACGTCGAGCGACATGGGTACTCCTCTCGCACCCCCGACGAGCAGGGGTTGCCGGACAGTTGAGGGAGTCCGCGATATCGAACACGCTGTGTACACGCGTCGCGACCTCCCGTCGACTACCGTATGCACCCCGGCGTGGCCGCACCAGGCGATTGCCCGGATGCGGGGATTCCCGTAGGCACACAATCGGCCAGTTCACAAGCCGGGGCACAACGGAGATGTGGGGCGCGCGCGAACGGCGCTCACCGGGAGCGAATCGCGCGGGGGCGGGCGCGTCGAGTAGCGTTGCCGACCATGCGTCTCGTCATTGCCCGCTGTTCCGTGGACTACGCCGGACGGCTCACCGCCCACCTTCCCTCGGCCCCCCGGCTGATCCTGGTCAAGGCGGACGGCAGCGTCTCGATCCACGCCGACGACCGGGCCTACAAGCCCCTGAACTGGATGTCGCCGCCCTGCACGCTGAAGGAGGGCACGGGCGAGGAGGCGGGGGTGTGGACCGTCGTCAACAAGGCGGGTGAGAAGCTCATCATCACCATGGAGGAGATCCTCCACGACTCCTCGCACGAGCTGGGCGTGGACCCGGGCCTGATCAAGGACGGCGTGGAAGCGCACCTTCAGGAGCTGCTCGCCGACCGCATCGAGACCCTCGGCGAGGGCTACACCCTCGTCCGCCGCGAGTACCCGACGGCGATCGGCCCGGTGGACATCCTGTGCCGGGACGCCGACGGCGGCACGGTCGCCGTGGAGATCAAGCGGCGCGGCGAGATCGACGGTGTGGAGCAGCTCACCCGCTATCTCGACCTGCTCAACCGCGACCCGCACCTCGCCCCGGTCCGCGGCGTCTTCGCCGCCCAGGAGATCAAGCCGCAGGCCCGCGTCCTCGCCACCGACCGCGGCATCGGCTGCCAGGTGCTGGACTACGACGCCCTGCGCGGCATCGAGGACGACAAACTGCGCCTGTTCTGACGCCACGCCCGGCACGAACGGCACGAACGGGTACGGCACGACGACGCGGGGCCGGGATCTCCTCGGAGATCCCGGCCCCGCGTCGTCGTGTGTGCCGGAGGTGGACGTTCCGGTCCCGGTCGGCCCTCAGATGATCCGCGGGGTCGTGGAGCCGCTGCTCGACGCCGTCGGGGAGTCGGAGCCCGTGCTGCTCGTCGTCTCCGGGGCGCCGGCCGAGTCGCTCGTCGTCGCGCTGGTCGTGGTCGTCGGGCCGCTCGCCGTGTCGGAGGTGGAGGGCTCCGGGGGTTCGGAGGTCTCCGCCGGGGGCTCCGAGGTCTCCGGAGGTTCGGAGGTCTCCGGGGGCTCGGACGTCACCGGCGGCTTGGAGGTGTCCGTCGGCTTGGGCGAGGTCGGCTCGGTGGGCTTGCCGGACGTCGGCGGCTTGGACGTCGGGTCGTCCGGATCGCTCGGACCGCCGCTGCCGCTCGGGGCGTCCGTGGGGCTCTCGGACTCCGTGGGCGTCGGGTCGTCGGAGGTGCCCGGCGTCCCGTCCGGACCGGGGTCGGTGGGACCGACACCGGCCGCGCCGGGCTCGCCCGCGCCGTTGCCGCCGCCGTCCTCGGGCCGGTCCGCGCCCAGGCTGCCGTCGTCGGTGCCCTGGCTGGCGGACGGGTTGACGCCGACCCGGTCGGAGGGGTCGTCGCTCTGGCCGTCGGAGGTGGCGCCGAGCGTGACGACCGTGCCGAGCACCGCGGCGAGCAGCGCTCCGGCGCCGGCCGCGACCAGGTTGCGGCGGGCGAAGCCCTTCAGGCCGCCGCGGGCCTTGCGGGACGGCCCCATGGAGGAGCGGGCCGGGCCGTTCGGGCCGCGGTGGGTGACCAGCGTCGGGGACTGCGGTGTCGGCTGCAACGGCGGGAAGGGCGCCGGGGTCCCGGCGGGCGGCGACGCCGACTCCTCGTGCCGGGCGTCGGGCACCTCCTCCCCCGCCGTCGGACCGAACGCGGCGTCGGCGCCGAACGCGGCCGCGGCCGGGAGGCCGATCGCCCCGAGGCCGGGGGTGTCGCCGGAGCGGTCGGCGACGAGGGCGAGCGCGCGCCGGCCCGCGACCGTTCCGCGCCGGTCGGCGGCGGCGCCGCGCAGGGCGACGGAGGCGTCCAGCTCGGCGCGGGCCCGGTCGAGCTGGTCCTCGCAGAGCGCGAGGACGCCCAGTTCGTGGTGGAAGTAGGCCTGCTCGGCGACGTCCCCGGCGAGCCGGCTGGCCTCGCTGCCGGAGCGCAGCGCCCGCTCCCAGGCGCCCCAGTGCAGCCCGGCGGCGAAGGCGGGCGCGGCGGCGCGGGCGAGCAGCACGGCGGGGCTGCCCTCCTCCTCGACGCTCTCCCCGTACTCGTCGAACCGCCCGGCGCCGTCGCCCGCGGGCGGTGTCGTCAGCGGCGCGAGGACGGCCAGGGCGGCCAGCACGGCGTCGGCCTCGGCGCTGACCCGCTCGGGGGTGACCGAGGGGTGTCCGGCCCACCAGGCGTAGTGCCGGGCTGCGTCCAGGGCGCGGTCGGTGCCGCCCTCGGCGTACCCGGCGGCCTCCAGCTGGGTCAGGACACCGGCGGCGAGCCGGTAGCGGGCGCCGACCGGGGAGACGAGGCCGCACGCGGCCAGTTCACCGAGGGCGGCGTCGGCGTGGGTGTCGCCGGCCAGCGCGGGCAGGTGCGCCTGGTGCGGCACCTCGCCGCCGAGGGCGACGGCGAACTCCAGGGCGGCACGGGCGGAGCCGCTCAGCCGGGAGGCGAGCAGCGGGGCGGGCGCGGCGGCCTCGCCGAGGGACGGCAGCGGTACTTCGTCGGGGGCGCCGGAGTCGTAGGCCGCGGCGGACTCGGGGGCCGCGTCGGCGAAGACACCGAACTCGTCGACGGCGTCGGCGCCGGCCCGCAGCCGGTCGCGCCGCCGCAGCAGCGCCCCGGCCTGCACGAACCGCAGCGGCAGGCCCTCGGACTCGAACCAGAGGTCGCCCGCCCAGTTGGCCTCCTCGTCGGTGAGGGGCCGGCCGGCGGCGCGCTTCAGCAGGGCCACGCCGTCGGAGCGTTCGAGGCCGGTGAGGAAGACCTCCTCGACGGCGGCGTCGGCGGCGGGGGCCGGTACGTCCGGGGTGGCGGCGATCAGGAAGGCGCACTCGGGGGTGGCCTCCAGGATCTCGTCGAGGGCGGCACCGCCGAACTCGACGTCGTCCAGGATCACGACCGCGCCGATGTCCCGGACGTGACCGAGGAGTTCCTCGCACGCGGGGCGGTACAGCGGCGCCCGGTACACGGCGTGGAAGAGGTCGTTGAGCAGGTCGTCGGCGGAGCGGTGGAAGCCGCTGAGGCGGACGACGCCGTCGGGGGCGAGGCCGGCGCAGTCCTCGGCGACGACGTCGAGGAGGCTGGTGCGGCCGGAGCCGCCGGGTCCGGTGAGGCGTACGGAGCGGCCGCGGGCCAGCAGCCGCACCAGGCGCTCGCGCTCGTCCTGGCGGGCCAGGAGCGGCAGCGCGGGCAGCGCGGGGCCGGCCGGGACGGGCGGCCGGGCGGCGCGCTCCGCCTCGGCGCGCTCGGCGGTGGTCAGCTTCTGCGGGCGGGCGGGCCGCTCCCCGGGCGGGCAGACCTCGATCTCGCTGCCGTCGACGGGGTTGACGGTGAGCAGGAAGTCGCCGGCGACGAGCTGCACGGTGCGGGCCGGCGCGGCGGCGTGCTGGCCGAAGTCGGGTGTGAGGGGTTCCCTCGGCCGGCTCGGGCGGGACGCGCCGCCCGGCCCGGTCCCGAACGCGCTCGACCGGCCGGTTCCCTCGTCGTCACGGCCGTACTCCTCGGGTTCCCGGTTGTTCGGGTCCATAGGTCCAAGCCCCCCAAAAGCGTCGTGTGCCTCGGTCACCGGTCGGGACCACCCTCCCGGCCTTGCCGCACACCGCGCTGTCGCTTCTGGTCCGGGCCCGCCAGTGGGTCGCGGAAGAGCGGGCAGCCAGACCCTAAACCGTAGCTCAGTATCTCCGACAGTCCGGGGTACCGCGCGGCCCGAGACGTCACAGTCTCGTGAGGATTGCGTGTGTCGTGCGGTTCGGCGGGGCCTGTCGGATCTTCACGGGCCCCTCACGACCCGTGCGCCGCACCGGTCGGTGGGGGTGCCTCCCGGACCGGGAGCGGCCCGGCGGGGTCAGACCCTGGGCAGGGTCTCCACCCCGATGCCGCCCTCGATCGCCAGGATCCGGTGCAGCCGGGTGGCCACCAGCAGGCGCTGCATCTGCGGCGGTACGCCCCGCAGCACCAGGCGCCGGCCGCAGCGGCCGGCCCGCCGGTGGGCTCCCATGATCACGCCGAGTCCGGTGGCGTCCCAGGAGTCCAGTTCGGACAGGTCGAGCACCAGGTCGCCGGCCCCGTCGTCGACGGCCGAGTGCAGGACCGTACGGGCGTCCGCCGCGCTGCGGACGTCGAGGCGGCCCCCGACGACCAGCTCGGCGTGGTCGCCCCTGATGTGCATATGCGCTCCCCGTGCGTGCGTCTCGTGCTCCGCGGTGTGGTCTCGTACCGGTGCTCGGTGTGCCGTGAAGGTGATGCAACTTCTGACTGTGTGCAACGCGATGAGGTTGCCACCTGTGAGCGAACCGATACCGAATTCACTCTGGCGTGTGATGTTCAGCGGGCCTCGTACTTGTAGAAGCCCTGCCCGCTCTTGCGCCCGATGTCACCGGCGTCCACCATCCGGCGCATCAGTTCCGGCGGGGCGAACTTCTCGTCCTGTGACTCGGTGTAGATGTTGCCGGTGGCGTGCAGCAGGATGTCCACGCCGGTCAGGTCGGCGGTGGCCAGGGGTCCCATGGCGTGGCCGAAGCCCAGCTTGCAGGCGAGGTCGATGTCCTCGGCGCTGGCGACGCCGGACTCGTAGAGCTTCGCCGCCTCGACGACGAGGGCGGAGATGAGCCGGGTGGTGACGAAGCCGGCGACGTCGCGGTTGACGACGACGCAGGTCTTGCCCGTCGACTCGGCGAACTCCCGTGCGGTGGCGAGCGTTTCGTCGCTGGTCTTGTGGCCGCGCACCAGCTCGCACAGGGCCATCATCGGCACCGGGGAGAAGAAGTGCGTGCCCACGACGCGCTCCGGGCGGTCCGTCACGGCCGCGATCTTGGTGATCGGGATGGCGGAGGTGTTGGAGGCGAGGATCGCGTCGTCCTTCACCAGCTTGTCCAGCGCCCGGAAGATCTCGTGCTTGACGTCGAGTTTCTCGAAGACCGCCTCGACGACCACGTCCGCGTCGGCGGCCGCTTCCAGGTCGGTGGTGGCGGTGATGCGGGCGAGGGCCGCGTCGGCGTCGTGCGCCTCCAGCTTTCCCTTGGCGACGAACTTGTCGTACGACGCCTTGATGCCGTCGGTGCCACGGCGCAGCGCCTCGTCGGTGACGTCCCGCAGGACGACGTCCCAGCCCGCCTGTGCGGAGACCTGGGCGATGCCGGACCCCATGAGGCCGGCTCCGATGACGGCGAGCTTCCGTGCCACTGTGCGACTCCCCTGGATGCGGGTCTGTGTGTCTCTCCGGCGGACATTAGCGGGCGCGAGGGGCGCTGTGACCGGTAAGTAACGCGCGTCACGTCTCACATGACGGACATCACACCGTCGAGGGTCACGCGGCGCCCCGTACGGCGTAGTTGAGCGGGGGTCAGGCCGGACGGTCCGCAGTGGGCGCGTGTGCCCTTCGGAGCGACGGCGCGTAACTACCCTGGTCGCATGGTCAATCTGACACGCATCTACACGAGGACCGGCGACCAGGGCACCACGGCCCTCGGCGACATGAGCCGCGTGCCCAAGACCGACGCGCGGATCGCCGCCTACGCCGACGCCAACGAGGCCAACGCGGTGCTCGGCACGGCGATCGCCCTGGGCGCGCTGGAGGAGGAGGTCGTCAAGGTCCTCGTCCGGGTCCAGAACGACCTGTTCGACGTGGGCGCGGACCTGTCCACGCCGGTGGTGGAGAACCCGGAGTTCCCGCCGCTCAGGGTCGAGCAGTTCTACGTCGACCGGCTGGAGGCCGACTGCGACCGCTTCCTGGCGGAGCTGGAGAAGCTGCGCTCGTTCATCCTGCCCGGCGGCACGCCCGGCGCGGCCCTGCTGCACCAGGCGTGCACGGTGGTCCGCCGCGCCGAACGCTCGACGTGGGCCGCCCTGGAGACCCACGCCGACACGATGAACCCCCTGACGGCCACCTACCTCAACCGTCTCTCCGACCTCCTGTTCATCCTGGCGCGGTACGCGAACAAGGAGGTCGGGGACGTGCTGTGGGTACCGGGCGGGGAGCGCTGACCGCGCCGCTCAGGGGCGCCGGTTCAACGGCGCGCCTCCTCCCGCTCCGGGGCGGCTTCCCGCGGTGCCTTCTTCGGCCAGAGGAAGTACGTCAGCGCGATCAGACCGTGGATGCCGGCCGCCCGCCAGGCGATGAGCTGCCAGTTCTTCAGCGAGTCCGTGCGGCCGGGGTCGCCGACGTACCACATGGCGAGCCACAGCAGGCCGGTCGCGACCGCCGCGGCCATCACCGTGCCGAGCCAGATCCGGCCCTCGTGCCGGGCGCGGGCCATGCCGTAGCGGGGTGGCCCGGCGGGCGGTGGTGCCCCGGCCAGCCGGTGCGCGGCGTGGCCGTCGAGCCACTTCACGGTGCGGTGGCCGTGGCCGACGGTGTAGCCGATGTAGACCGCCGCCAGCCCGTGCTTCCAGCTCGGGTCGGCACCGTTCTTCAGGTCGACGGCGGTGACCACCAGGAGCAGGACCTCCAGGAGCGGCTCGCACAGCAGCAGCGCCAGACCGGTGCGCGGCATGCGCAGCAGGTAGCGGAAACCCAGCCCGGCGGCCAGCAGCACCCAGAAGCCGATCTCGCAGACGATGATCAGGGTGACGACCATGATCAGCTCCTCTCGCTCGCCCCCACGTTCACCTTCAAGGCTCCCGTGGCGGGTGGCCGGGTGCGTCGTCGCCGGTGACGAACCCGCGGTACATCGAAAGATGCAGTGGGAGACCGTCCCCGGGGATCAGGCGGGAGCACCGCCCGCCGTGTTGGATGGGGTCATGGCCGTACGACTCCCCCGCCCGCACCGCTTCGACGTCTGCGTCGCGGTCGGCGGCCTGCTCGGCGGGCTGCTGCTGTGGGGCATCGGCCTGGGGGTCCGCCCCGCCGACGACCCGATCGTGCTGTTCCCGGGAGGCTGGGCGCTGCTGCTCCCGCTCGTGGTGATGTCCGGCTGCGAGCTGCTGCGCCGCACCGCGCCGCGCACCGCCCTGCTGACCGGCACGGCGGCGGCCGCCCTGGACGTCCTGACCCAGGGCAGCCTCGTGACGGTCGTGATGTACACCGACGTCATGTACGCCGCCGTCCTGTACGGCACCCCCGCCTCCGCCCGCCGCATCCCGTGGATCACGGGGCTGCTCACGGTGGTCGCGGCGGTCGTGCCCTTCGCGGTGTGGCGGACGCCGGAGGCGCTGCTCATCGGCGTCGCCGTGGGGATCGTGTCGTTCGCGCCCGCGTCCACGGGGCTGATCGTGCGCAGCCACCGCGACGCCGCCGAGACCGCCCGGCTGCGCGCCGAGCAGACCGCGCTGCTGGCCGAGATCGACCGGGTGCAGGCGGTGACCGCGGAACGCTCGCGGATGGCGCGGGAGTTGCACGACATGGTCGCCAATCACCTCTCCGCAATCGCCATCCACTCCACGGCCGCGCTCTCGCTGGACGACACGGCCACCTCCCGGCAGGCCCTGACCGTCATCCGGGAGAACAGCGTCGAGGGACTCGCCGAGATGCGCCGCCTGATCGGCATCCTGCGCGACGCGGGCGGCGACACCGAGCCCTCGGCCGCCCCCACCCTCGACGGGCTCGGCGCCCTGGTGGCGGGCGCCCGCGCCAACGGGCTCGACGTGCGCCTGGAACCGGCGCACGGCGGGAGCCTGCCCGCCCCGGTGGAGCTGGCCGCGTACCGGATCGTGCAGGAGTCGCTGACCAACGCCCTCAAACACGCCGCGCAGGGGACGGTACGGGTGGTCCTGACCCGCACGGACAGCGTGCTGCGCGTGGACGTGACCAGCCCCTGCGGTGACCGGGACGCTCCGCGCGCGCCCGGCTCGGGGGCCGGTCTGGTCGGCATGCGGGAGCGGGCCGCGCTGCTGCACGGGACGTTCGACGCCGGTCCCGAACCGGGCGCCACCGGCAAGGTCTGGGCCGTGCGCGCCGCGCTGCCCCTCACCGAAGGAGACCCGACGTGATCCGCGTGCTCGTCGCCGAGGACCAGTCCGCCGTCCGCGCCGGGCTGGTCCTGATCCTGGGCAGCGCGCCCGACATCGAGGTGGCCGGGGAGGCGGCGGACGGCGAGCGGGCCGTGGAACTCGCCCGGGAGCTGCGGCCCGACGTGGTGCTGATGGACGTACAGATGCCGCGCCTCGACGGGGTGGCGGCGACCCGCCGGGTGGTCGCCGAGCGGCTGGCCGACGTGCTGGTGCTGACCACCTTCGACCTGGACGAGTACGTCTTCGGGGCGCTGCGCGCGGGCGCCGCCGGGTTCCTGCTGAAGAACACGGAGGCGAGGGACCTGCTCGACGCGGTCCGCACGGTGGCGCGCGGCGAGGGCATCGTCGCGCCTGCCGTGACCCGGCGGCTGATCAGCGAGTTCGCGGCGAAGCCGGTCCGGGAGCCGCGGGCCGATCCGGCGGTTCTCAAGGAGCTGACCCGGCGCGAGCGCGAGGTGCTGTCCTGTCTCGGCGAGGGGATGTCGAACGCGGCGATCGCGGGGCGCCTGGACATGGCGGAGGCGACGGTGAAGACGCACGTGAGCCGCCTGCTGGGGAAGCTGGGGCTGCGCAGTCGGGTGCAAGCGGCGGTACTGGCGCAGGAGTTGGGTGTCTGATCACGGCGCCGCCGCCGAACGTTCGCACACTGGTCCAGACCTATTGACCTATGGTCCAGACCTTTCTATTCTCGCGGCACTGCGGGCGTGATGGCTCAGTCACGTCCTCTACAACCCCATACAAGGGAGGCGCACGTGCGCTTCAGACACAGAGCCGCGGCCCTGCTCGCGACCCTCGCACTCCCCCTCACCGGCCTCGTCGCCCTCGCCGCCCCCGCCCAGGCGGCCACCGCGGCGACCGCCACCTACACCAAGGCCTCCGACTGGGGCACCGGCTTCGAAGGCAAGTGGACGGTGAAGAACACCGGCACCACCGCCCTCAGCGCATGGACCGTCGAGTGGGACTTCCCCTCCGGCACCTCCGTCACCTCCGCCTGGGACGCCGACGTCACCTCCTCCGGCACCCACTGGACCGCCAAGAACAAGTCCTGGAACGGGTCGCTCGCCCCCGGCGCCTCGATCTCCTTCGGCTTCAACGGCTCCGGCACCGGCTCCCCGTCCGGCTGCAGACTCAACGGCGGCTCTTGCGACGGCACCTCCGTCCCCGGTGACGCGACCCCCTCCGCCCCCGGCACCCCCACGGCCTCCGCCGTCACCGACACCTCGGTGAAGCTCACCTGGTCGGCCGCCACCGACGACAAGGGCGTCAAGAACTACGACGTCCTGCGCGACGGCGCCAAGGTCGCCACGGTCACCGGCACCACCTACACCGACACCGGCCTGACCAAGGGCACCGCGTACTCCTACAGCGTCCAGGCCCGCGACACCGCCGACCAGACCGGCCCCGCGAGCGGCTCGGTCAAGGTGACCACCACCGGCGGCTCCACCGACCCCGGCACCCCGGCCGGCAAGGTCAACCTCGGATACTTCACCGAGTGGGGCGTCTACGGCCGCAACTTCCACGTCAAGAACCTGGACACCTCAGGTTCCGCCTCGAAGATCACCCACATCAACTACGCGTTCGGCAACGTCAAGAACGGCCAGTGCACCGTCGACGACACCTTCGCCGCGTACGAGAAGTCCTACACCGCCGACCAGTCCGTCAGCGGCACCGCCGACACCTGGGACCAGCCGCTGCGCGGCAACTTCAACCAGCTGCGGCAGCTGAAGGCGAAGTACCCGAACATCAAGATCCTGTACTCCTTCGGCGGCTGGACCTACTCCGGCGGCTTCGGGCAGGCCGCGCAGAACGCCGCCGCGTTCGCCAAGTCCTGCAAGGCCGTCGTGGAGGACCCGCGCTGGGCCGACGTCTTCGACGGCATCGACATCGACTGGGAGTACCCGAACGCCTGCGGCCTGACCTGCGACACCTCCGGCCCCGCGGCATTCAAGAACCTCACCCAGGCGCTGCGCACCGAGTTCGGCTCCGACTACCTCATCACCGCGGCCATCACCGCCGACGGCTCCTCCGGCGGCAAGATCGACGCCGCCGACTACGGCGGCGCCGCCCAGTACCTCGACTGGTACAACGTGATGACCTACGACTACTTCGGCGCCTGGGCCACCACCGGCCCGACCGCCCCGCACTCCCCGCTCACGTCCTACTCCGGCATCCCGACCGCCGGCTTCAACTCCGCCGACGCGATCGCCAAGCTCAAGGCCAAGGGCGTCCCGTCCGCCAAGCTGCTCCTCGGCATCGGCTTCTACGGCCGCGGCTGGACCGGCGTCACCCAGTCCGCCCCCGGCGGAACGGCGACCGGCGCGGCACCCGGCACCTACGAGGCCGGCATCGAGGACTACAAGGTCCTGAAGAACTCCTGCCCGGTCACCGGCACGATCGCCGGCACGGCCTACGCCCACTGCGGCACCCAGTGGTGGTCCTACGACACCCCGTCGACCATCGCCGGGAAGATGACCTGGGCCAAGAACCAGGGCCTCGGCGGCGCCTTCTTCTGGGAGTTCAGCGGCGACACCAGCAACGGCGAACTGGTCAGCGCCATCAGCAACGGCCTGAAGTGACGACCACCACTAAGCGACGTTGACGCGCTGGCCGGGCGGGGCTGCTTCCAGCCACGCGAGGAAACCGGTCAGCGCGTCGTCGCTCATCGCCAGTTCGAGGCGGGTCCCGCGGTGCAGACACGCGAGGACCACCGCGTCGGAGAGGAGCGCCAGCTCCTCCTCGCCGTCGGGCAGACGGCGGCCCGCCACCTCGATCGAGCCGCGCTCCAGCACCCGGCGCGGACGCGGCGAATACGAGAAGACCCGGTACCACTCGACGCGATCGCCGTTGTACCGGGCCACTCCGTACGCCCACCCCTTGCCGTCACCGTCGCCCTCTTTGGGGGCGTCCCAGCGCAGCGAGCAGTCGAACGTGCCGCCCGACCGCTGGATCAGCCGGCGCCGCAGACCGAAGACGAACAGTCCCACCACCACGAGAGCGATGACGGTTCCGCACACAGTCAGAGCGAGGACCACCGGCACCGACCTCCTCGTCTCCTAGGTAACGGAACGTAAAAAACGTCTACATCTGCCTCAGCCGCGGCCGGGTCCGGATCGCTCCGGTCCCAGCCGCGGCTGAGTCACGCATAACACAGCGGGTCGGCTCAGCGCCCCGCCGCCGCACGCAGTCGGACGTCCGCGCGACGCTCGGCGGTGGCGTCGCCCTCCGCCTTCGCGCGCTCCAGCTCGCGCTCCGCGCGCTGGACGTCGATCTCGTCCGACAGCTCGGCGATCTCGGCCAGCAGCGACAGCTTGTCGTCCGCGAACGAGATGAAACCGCCGTGCACCGCGGCGACGACGGTCCCGCCGTCACTCGTACGGATGGTCACCGGGCCCGACTCCAGCACACCGAGCAGCGGCTGGTGACCGGGCATGACGCCGATGTCGCCGGACGTGGTGCGCGCGACGACCAGGGTGGCCTCGCCGGACCAGACCTCTCGGTCGGCCGCGACCAGCGCGACGTGCAGCTCAGCAGCCAAGGGTGGCTCCTCGGGTCACCACCCGGCGGGTCTGCCGGGTGTTGGTTACAAGTCTAAGGGGCGTGGTTGAGGGGGCGGGACGCGCCCGCCCCCTCAGCTCACGTCAGGAAACGACCGGGGTCAGGAGACGCCCAGTTCCTTCGCGTTCTTCTTGAGGTCCTCGATGCCACCGCAGAGGAAGAACGCCTGCTCCGGGAAGTGGTCGTACTCGCCGTCGCAGATCGCGTTGAACGCGGCGATCGACTCGTCCAGCGGCACGTCGGAGCCGTCCACACCGGTGAACTGCTTGGCGACGTGCGTGTTCTGGGACAGGAAGCGCTCCACGCGGCGGGCACGCTGGACGACCAGCTTGTCCTCCTCGCCGAGCTCGTCGATGCCGAGGATCGCGATGATGTCCTGCAGGTCCTTGTACTTCTGCAGGATGTTCTTCACGCGCATCGCCGTGTTGTAGTGGTCCGCGGCGATGTAGCGGGGGTCGAGGATGCGGGACGTCGAGTCCAGCGGGTCCACGGCCGGGTAGATGCCCTTCTCCGAGATCGGACGGGAGAGCACCGTCGTCGCGTCGAGGTGGGCGAAGGTGGTGGCCGGCGCCGGGTCGGTCAGGTCGTCCGCGGGGACGTAGATCGCCTGCATCGAGGTGATCGAGTGACCACGGGTCGAGGTGATGCGCTCCTGGAGGAGACCCATCTCGTCGGCCAGGTTCGGCTGGTAGCCCACCGCGGAGGGCATGCGGCCGAGCAGGGTCGAGACCTCGGAACCGGCCTGCGTGAAGCGGAAGATGTTGTCGATGAAGAACAGCACGTCCTGCTTCTGGACGTCACGGAAGTACTCGGCCATGGTGAGGCCGGCCAGCGCGACGCGCAGACGGGTGCCCGGGGGCTCGTCCATCTGACCGAAGACCAGCGCGGTCTTGTCGATGACGCCGGACTCCGCCATCTCCTCGATGAGGTCGTTGCCCTCACGGGTGCGCTCACCGACACCGGCGAACACGGAGACACCGTCGTGGTTGTTGGCGACGCGGTAGATCATCTCCTGGATGAGCACCGTCTTGCCGACGCCGGCGCCGCCGAACAGACCGATCTTGCCGCCCTTGACGTACGGGGTCAGCAGGTCGATGACCTTGACGCCGGTCTCG
>NZ_JAVRHI010000204.1:0-17296 GCF_034105845.1 Streptomyces sp. CRN 30
CGCCGGCCGGGAGCCGTCCCTCCCGGCCGGAGGTCAATCTGTTTCCGCGGGGTACGGCTCAGTCGCCGGCGGCGATCCGGGCGAGCCGTCGGGACTCGTCGCGGGTGGCGCGGGCGACGGCGTCCTCGTCGACGGTGAGCAGCCGGCCGTCCTCGACGATCTGGCGGCCGCCGACGAACGAGGCGGTGACGGGGGCGGCGGCGCCGAGGACGAGGGCGGCGACCGGGTCGGCGATGGAGGCGTGGGCGAGGGTGTCCAGCTTCCACAGCACCAGGTCGGCGAGTTTGCCCGGTTCCAGGGAGCCGGTGTCGGCGCCGCGGCCGAGGACCGTGGCACCGCCGTGGGTGCCCAGGCGCAGGGCCTGCCGGGCGGTGAGGGCCGCCTCCCGGTGGGTGCCGAGGCGGTTGATCAGGAGGGCGTTGCGCAGTTCGGTGTGGAGTTCGCCGGACTCGTTGGAGGCGGTGCCGTCCACGCCGAGGCCGACCGGGACCCCGGCCGCGAGCAGGTCGGGGACGCGCGCTATTCCGGCGGCGAGGCGGGCGTTGGAGGAGGGGCAGTGGGCGACGCCGGTGCCGGTGCGGGCGAAGGCGGCGATGTCGGAGTCGTTCATGTGGACGCAGTGCGCCATCCACACGTCGTCGCCGAGCCAGCCGGTGGACTCGAAGTAGTCGGTGGGACCCATGCCGAACAGCTCGTGGCAGAACTTCTCCTCCTCCACCGTCTCCGAGCCGTGGGTGTGCAGCCGTACGCCGAGTCGACGGGCAAGTTCCGCGCCCTGGCGCATCAGTTCGGTGGAGACCGAGAACGGTGAGCAGGGGGCCACGGCGATCTGGGTGAGCGCGTCGGAGGACGGGTCGTGGTGGCGCCGTACCGTTTCCTCGGTGGCGGCGAGCGCGTCGTCCAGGGACTCCACGGCGAAGTCCGGCGGCAGCCCGCCGTCGGACTCGCCGCGGTCCATGGAGCCGCGGGCGAGGGTGAAGCGGACGCCGGTCTCCCGGGCGGCGCAGATGATCGTCTC
This sequence comes from Streptomyces sp. CRN 30, assembly GCF_034105845.1. Taxonomy (NCBI): domain Bacteria; kingdom Bacillati; phylum Actinomycetota; class Actinomycetes; order Kitasatosporales; family Streptomycetaceae; genus Streptomyces; species Streptomyces sp. CRN 30. The sequence goes on from NZ_JAVRHI010000204.1 coordinate 1,019, forward strand.
GGAGAGGTCGCCGGCGCCGCGCGGGAAGACGTAGTGGTGGTCCATGGCGGTGGTGACGCCGCCGCGGGCCATCATGGCGAGGGAGCCCTGGGCGGCCGCGTGGACCATTGGTTCGTCGATGCGGGCCCAGGTCGGGTAGAGCGCCGTGAGCCAGTCGAAGAGGTTGTGGTCGGTGGCCAGGCCCCGGGTGATCCACTGGTAGAAGTGGTGGTGGGTGTTGACCAGTCCGGGGGTCACGAGGTGGCCGGAGGCGTCGATGCGGCGTACGACGTTCTCCAGGTCCCGGGGGGCCGGCCCCGCGCCGAGCGACTCGATGCGGTGGTCCGCGATGACGACGTGTCCCGTGCCGTACTCGGTGTCCTGGGCGTCGACGGTCGCGATCGCGCCGTTCTCGATGACGATGCGCCGGTCTGCTGCCATGGTGCGTCCTTTTCTCATCGTGGGCTGGGCACGGCAGGACCCTAGGAGGATTTGAGTGCCGGAGCCGTGGAGGCGCTCCGGGTGCCGAGATGGTGGAAGAACAGGTTGAGCGTGACCGCGACGATCGCGCCCGCGCTGATGCCGGAGCCGAGCACGGTCTGCGCCCAGGCGGGGAAGCCGGCGTAGAAGGCCGGCGCGGCCAGCGGGATGATGCCGGCGCCGAGGGCGACGGCGACCAGGATGATGTTGGAGCTGTCGTCGAGTCCGGCCTCGGACAGGGTACGGATGCCGCTGACCGCGATGGAGCCGAAGAGGACGATGCCCGCGCCGCCGAGGACCGGCATCGGGACCAGGGAGACGACCGCGCCGAGGACCGGGAAGGCGCCCAGGACCAGCAGGGTGGCGCCGGCGACGGCGACGACGTAGCGGCTGCGGACCCGGGTGAGGGTGACGACGCCGACGTTCTGGGCGAAGGCCGAGGTGGGGAAGCCACCGAAGACGGGGCCGATCAGCGTCGCGAGGCCGTCGGTGCGCAGGCCGCGGGTGATGGTGCGGGCGTCGGCGCGGCGGTCGCAGATCTCGCCGAGGGCCAGCATGCTCGCGCTGGACTCGGTCATCAGCACCAGCATCACGATGCACAGCGAGAGGATCGCGGCGGGCTGGAAGACGGGGGAGCCGAAGGCGAAGGGGGTGGGCAGCGCGGCGACGGGCGCGGAGCCGATGGCCTGGAAGTCGGCCATGCCGAACGGGATGGCGGCGAGGGTGCCGGTCAACAGCCCGAAGAGCAGGGCGACCTGCTTGAGGAAGCCCTTGCCGAAACGTTGCGTCAGGAGGATGACGACGAGGGTGAACGCGGCGAGGCCCAGGTTGGCCATGGAGCCGAAGTCCGCGGCGCTCTCGTCGCCGCCCTGCGCCCAGCCCACCGGGACCGGCATCAGCGTCACGCCGATGAGGGTGATGACCACGCCGGTGACCAGGGGCGGGAAGTAGCGGAGCAGCCGTCCGAAGAAGGGGCCGACCGCGAGGCAGAAGACACCGGCGACCATCACCGCTCCGTAGACGGCGGGAAGTTGCTCACCGCGGCCGTTGGTCTCGGCGATGGCGAGGATGGGGGCGATGCCCGCGGAGGAGGCGGCGTTGACGAACGGCAGGCGGTTGCCGACGAAGCCCTTGACGCCGATGGTCTGGAGCAGGGTCGCGATCCCGGCGACGATCAGGGAGGCCGCGATCAGGCGGGTGCGGGCCTCCAGGCCGAGACCGCAGGCCTGGCCGATGATGAGCGGAGGGGTGACGACGCCCGCGTACATCGCGGCGATGTGCTGGAGCGCGGCGGGGACGAGCCGCGAGGGGTGGAGCTTCTCGTCCACCGGATGCACGGACGTGACGGCGTCCTCGGTGTGCTCCGGCGGGGTGGAACAGGGGGCTTTCGCCGGCCCCTTTGCAGGCTGTGCCATGGTGTTCCCTCCGGTGTGACGCGTCCCCGGCGGCCGGTGTCCGGCGCTGCCGGGGACGCGCGTCCCGCGTCAGAGGTTGGTCATGTCGACCGGGATGAGTTGGTCGGCGCCGTCCCGCAGGACGGTGGCCTCGATCAGGCCGTAGGGGCGGTCGGCGGCGTAGTAGACGGCACCGTCCTTGGCCTCGTTGTCGATCCCGAAGGGCGACAGGTCCGAGCGGAAGTGGTGCTTGTTGGGCATGGAGAAGCGGATCTCGTCGACCTCGTCACGGGAGTCGAGCACCCGTACGCCCATCTCGAAGAGGGTCTGCTGGAGCGAGTAGGAGTAGGTCTCCGCGAACGCCTGGAGCGCGTGCTCGCGCACCCCGTCGTAGGAGCGGTCCCAGTCGGGGGCGTGCTGGTCGACGCCGTCCCAGTTGTGCCGCCACCAGGTGGAGACGGTGGTGGCGAGGATGCGGTCGTGGTCCTCCCGCAGGGTGGTGTACTTGTCCTTCAGGTAGCCGAAGAACTCGGAGTCGGTGGAGTTCAGGACGGTGAGGTCCTTGAAGCCGGAGAGCACCTGGATGCCGTGGCCGTCGTAGGTGATCTGGGCGACGCGGGTCTCCTGGCCCTTGCGGACGAAGGAGTGGGCGCCGTCCTTGGCGGTCGCTATCCGCTCCCAGCCGTACTCCTCGACGCGGATGCGGGCCCGGTGGATCGGCTCGTTGCCGTCGACGAAGTGCCGGGCGAGGCGGACGCCGAGGTCCTCGGCGCTCCGGATGCCGTGCAACTTGGCGAAGGCGAACACCGTGTTCTTGGTGGTGTCGGTCGGCAGGACGTTCGCGTTGGACCCGCTGCGGTGGACGTCCTCCATGTCACCGGAGAGGGCGACGGAGACGTTCAGGTCCTTGATGTGGTGGGTGTCGCCGTCCCGCGTGATCTTGACGACGCGGTTCTCTGCCTTGCCGTACTGGTTCTGTCCCAGGACGAAACGGGTCATTGATCGGTCAGCTCCCTCGGTAAACGGAGTAGCCGAACGGGTTGAGCAGCAGCGGAACGTGGAAGTGCTCGCCCGGCACCACCGCGAAGGCGATGGTGACCTCGGGGAAGAACACCGGCCGGCCGTTCTCGCTGTCCCGGAGCGCGGGGGCGTCCTGCTGGGCCGCGGCTTGATGCTGGTTTCTCTTCGCGAAGTACGTCTCGGTGTCGAAGCCGAGCCGTACGTGGGTGGTGCCCTCCGGCAGCGCCGGGAGGTCCTTGCACCGGCCGTCGGCGTCGGTCGCGGAGCCGCCGAGCGGCCGCCAGTCCGCGCCGGCGCCGGCGCGGGCGGCGAGGCGGACGGCGACGCCCGCGGCGGGGCGGCCGACGCTGGTGTCCAGGATGTGCGTGGACACGGAGGCGGTGGTGCTGGTGCTCATGGGTCAGGCGTCCTGTTCGACGAGTCGGGCCAGTCGGATGCGGTTGATCTTCCCCAGTTCGGTGCGGACGATCTCCCGTTCCTCCTCGGGGGAGTTGCCGATCCGTTCCTCGACCGCGTCCCGCAGCTGCTCGCCGGTCCGGCCGGTGGCGCAGATGAGGAAGACATGGCCGAACTTCTCCTGGTAGGCCAGGTTGAGTTCGAGCATCTCGGCCTTGAGGGCGTCCGACGCGCCCGCCATGCCCGCCTGTTCGCGGGAGGACGTGGGGTCCCCCGGCTTCGGGCGGCCGATCGGCGGGTGACCGGCCATCGCCTGGTCGAGGTCCGGCGCGGTCAGTGCCGCCGTCGCGGCGTCGCTCGCGGCGTACAGGTCCGCCTCGGTGGCGTAGGGGCGGGCGGCGAGCAGGCGCTCCCCCCAGGCCGTGGCGGCGCACGCCTCGTGCAGGGCGGCGCGGGCGGCGTCCGGTGCGAGGGTGTTGAATCGGGCCAGGCCCGGTGGCGGAGAAGTGGTCGTCACGGGGGCCTCCGTGGCCTTGTGCTGACGTGGCGTGCCGATAGCTAACGCCCTAGGAAACACACCGTCAACAGTTTGTTGAAAATTCGGAGTAAACAAAACCGCCGCCCGATGAACGGACGGCGGTGCGCTCCCGAGAAAGAAGTGCCTGCTCAGACACCCTTCTCGCGGTTGAGATAGTTGTACACGGTGAAGCGGCTGACGCCGAGCGCGCCGGCCACGGTCTCCACGCCGTGCCGTACCGAGAAGGCGCCGCGCGCCTCCAGGCCGCGCACCACCTCCTGCTTGGCCTTGCGGTCCAGTTCGGCCAGCGGGACACCGCGCCGGCGCTCCATCGCGGCCAGGATGTGGTCGAGGGAGTCGGCGAGCTGCGGCAGCCGTACGGCGACGACCTCCTCGCCGCCCCAGGAGAGCACCACGTCGTCGCGGCCGGCCTCGTCCGGCGGGAGGAGTTCCGCGCCGATGGCGTCGACCAGGGGCTTGACGGCCGCGATGAACGGCTCGTCGGCTGCGCCGGTCACCGCTCGTCCTCCGCCGCGACGACGTTGACCTGGAGGGAGATCCGGGTGGCGCCCGCTTCGAGGGTGCGGCGGAGCAGCGCGTCGAGGGCGGCGAGCACCGCGTCCGCGCCGCCCTCGGCGGTGTTGCCGAACGGGCCGACGTCCACCTCGTCCAGCTCGGCGGCCTCGATGACCTCACGGGCGACCACCGCGTGGGCGGGTGCCTCGTCGAGGTCGAAGGGTTCGGTCGTGAACTCCACTCTCAATCGCACGCGCTCAACCTAACGCGCGGCCCCGGATTACGCCGACCCCTCTTGACAAGCTCCGAGATCCGGCGGCAATCTTCCAGTAGACAGAAATAGTATTCCGCTATACGGAATCTGAAGTGGAAGGGGGCGCGGTCCCCTCATGGGATTCGCAGACCAGCGCTACACCGTCAACCTGTCGATCCTCTTCACCGAGCTGCCGCTCCTGGAACGCCCCGCGGCCGCCGCCGCGGCCGGCTTCTCCGCGGTCGAACTGTGGTGGCCCTGGACCGACTCGCCCACCCCCGAGCGGTCCGAACTCGACGCGCTGAGGCGGTCGGTGGAGGACGCGGGCGTACGGCTGACGGGCCTGAACTTCTACGCCGGGCGGCTTCCCGGCCCCGACCGCGGCGCCCTGTCGCTGCCGGGCGAGGAGTCGGACCGGTTCCGCGCCAACGTCGACGTGGCCGCCGGCTTCGCCGAGTCCCTGGGCTGCCGGGCCCTCAACGCCCTCTACGGCAACCGCGTCGAGGGCGTGGACCCCGCCGAGCAGGACGCGCTCGCCCTGGAGAACCTCGTCCTCGCCGCGCGGGCGGCCGACCGGATCGGCGCCGTGCTGCTGATCGAGGCGCTCAACAAGGCCGAGTCGCCGCTGTACCCGCTGGTCTCCGCGCCGGCCGCGGTCGGCGTCGTCGACAAGGTCAACGAGGCCACCGGACTGGGCAACGCCACGTTCCTGCTCGACCTCTACCACCTGGCCATGAACGGCGAGGACCTGCCGGAGGTGATCGAGCGGTACGCCGCGAGGACCGGGCACGTCCAGATCGCCGACAGCCCCGGCCGCGGCGCCCCCGGCACCGGCGCGCTGCCCCTCGCCGACCTGCTCGGCCTGCTGACGAAGGCCGGCTACGACGGCTGGGTGGGCCTTGAGTACAAGTCCGGCGACCGTCCGGGCGCCGAGTCCTTCGGCTGGCTGCCGCCCGCCGCCCGCGCCGCCCGCTGACCACCACCCCCGTACCGAGAGGCACCGTCATGAGCACGCTCCCCACCGTCGCCTGGGTCGGTCTCGGCATCATGGGCTCCCCCATGTCCGAGAACCTGATCAAGGCGGGCTACCGGGTCACCGGGTACACGCTGGAGCAGGAGAAGCTGGACCGGCTGACGGCGGCCGGCGGGACCGCGGCCGGCTCGATCGCCGAGGCCGTCCGCGACGCCGACGTCATCGTCACGATGGTCCCCGCCTCGCCGCAGGTGGAGGCCATCGCCTACGGCCCCGACGGCATCCTGGCCAACGCCCGCTCCGGCGCCCTGCTGATCGACATGTCCTCGATCACCCCGCAGACCTCCGTCGACCTGGCGAAGGCCGCGAAGGACAAGGGCGTCCGGGTCCTGGACGCCCCGGTCTCCGGCGGTGAGGCCGGCGCGGTGGAGGCCGTGCTGTCCATCATGGTCGGCGGTGAGCAGGCCGACTTCGACGAGGCGAAGCCGCTCTTCGAGGTGCTCGGGAAGACCGTCGTGCTGTGCGGCCCGCACGGCTCGGGCCAGACGGTGAAGGCCGCCAACCAGCTCATCGTCGCCGTCAACATCCAGGCGTGCGCCGAGGCGGTGGTCTTCCTGGAGAAGTCCGGCGTCGACCTGAAGGCGGCCCTGGACGTGCTGGGCGGCGGCCTCGCGGGCTCCACCGTGCTGGCACGGAAGAAGGACAACTTCCTCGCCCGCGACTTCAAGCCGGGCTTCCGCATCGACCTGCACCACAAGGACATGGGCATCGTCACCGACGCCGCCCGCGATGTCGGCGCGGCCCTGCCGGTCGGCGCCGTGGTGGCGCAGCTGGTCGCCTCCCTGCGCGCGCAGGGCGACGGCGGCCTGGACCACTCCGCGCTGCTGCGGTCCGTAGAGCGCCTCTCCGGCGACCGGGTCTGACCGGCCCCTCCCAGACTTCCGGGCGGCGTCGCGCGCTGACACCAGTCCTGTCGCGCCCGAGCGTGCGGCGCCGCCCGGAACCCACGTCAACAAACCGTTGACGACGCCACCCTCCGAACCTAGGCTCCACGAAGCGGAAACGACTTTCCGCCGATTCGACGTACGGAAGGTCCCACGATGTTCTTCGAGAGCCTGCGAGCTCGCGCGCGGCGGTGACGGCGGGGAGGCCGGACGCCGGGCGCGTGGCCCGCGGCGGACACCGGACGGCCCGGATGAGGGGTGGCCGGCCGGTGGACCGCGCGGGCGGGACCGAGGACCGCGGCGGCGTGAGCCAGTGCGGTGGTGAAGGGCCGGGGTCTCCTCCTACGACCTGAGGGGAGGAGACCCCGGACCCGTCACGGCCGCCGCGGTCCCGGACCACCGGTCAGGGAGAGGGGCGCCGGATGCTCGTGCATCCGGCGCCCCTCTCCCTGCTGTCCGGGTGCGGACCGCGCCCGTCCGCCGCAGCCTGAGTACATGGCCCCTCCGCTTCCCCCGCCCTCCCCGGACCACCCGCACGTCGTCGTCCGGGCCCCCGCGCTCGACGGTTCCCGGGCGGTCACCTCGGGCGACGAGACGCTCGGTGTCGCCGCCCACGTCGACGACGTCGCCGAGATCCTGCGCCTGGCCGACCGCTACGTCACCGACGTGGAGGGCAGCGACCTGGTCGAGTGGGAGGGCGGCGGCCCGCACCACTGGCCGGGCCTGCACGACGACTGAGGCAGCCCGCACGCGGAAGGGCGGCCCGTCCGCACAGGGACGGGCCGCCCTCTCCCGCTCTCCCGCGAGGGGCGCCGCGGCTCAGACCTTCAGCGTCCTGACGGCCGTCGGGGCGTGGCCCGGTTCGGTGGCCACCTCCTCGAACTCCACCACGTCGGAGATGTCGTTGGTGCCCGACATCGAGATGTTGGTGACGCGCTCCAGGATCGCCTCGACGACGACCGGCACCCGGTGCTCGGCGGCGAGCTTCTTGGCCTGCTCCAGGGCGGCGCCCAGCTCGGCCGGGTCGGTCACCCGGATCGCCTTGCAGCCGAGGCCCTCGGCGACCTTGACGTGGTCGACGCCGTAGACGCCCAGCTCGGGCGAGTTGATGTTCTCGAACTCCAGCTTGACCTGGAAGTCGATGTCGAAGGCCCGCTGCGCCTGGCGGATCAGGCCCAGGTAGGAGTTGTTGACCAGGACGTGCACGTACGGGATCTTGTGCTGCGCGCCGACGGCCAGCTCCTCCAGCATGAACTGGAAGTCGTAGTCGCCGGAGACCGCCACCACCTGGGCGTCGGGGTCGGCCTTGGCCACGCCGAGCGCGGCCGGGACGGTCCAGCCGAGGGGGCCCGCCTGACCGCAGTTGATCCAGTGCCGGGGCCGGTAGACGTGCAGCATCTGGGCGCCGGCGATCTGCGAGAGGCCGATGGTGGAGACGTACCGGGTCTCGGGCCCGAACGCCTTGTTCATCTCCTCGTAGACGCGCTGCGGCTTGATCGGGATGTCGTCGAAGTGGGTGCGGCGCTGGAGGGTGGCCCGCCTCTCCTGCGCGGCGGCGGCCCAGGCGGAGCGGTCGGGGAGCCGTCCGGCGGCCTTCAGCTCGCGGGCCACCTCGACGAACAGCTCCAGCGCGGCCCTGGCGTCGGAGGCGATCCCGTAGTCCGGGGCGAAGATCCTGCCGATCTGGGTCGGCTCGACGTCGACGTGGACGAAGGTCCGTCCGGCGGTGTAGACGTCCAGTTTGCCGGTGTGGCGGTTGGCCCAGCGGTTGCCGATGCCGAGGACGAAGTCGGACTCCAGGAAGGTCGCGTTGCCGTAGCGGTGCGAGGTCTGGAGGCCGACCATGCCGGCGTTCAGCTCGTGGTCGTCGGGGAGCACGCCCCAGCCCATCAGGGTCGGCACGACGGGGACGCCGGTCAGTTCGGCGAACTCCACGAGCAGGTCGCTCGCGTCGGCGTTGATGACGCCGCCGCCCGCGACGAGCAGCGGGCGCTCGGACGCGCCCAGCATCGCGAGCGCCTTCTCGGCCTGGGCGCGGGTCGCGGCCGGCTTGTAGACCGGCAGCGGCTCGTACGTCTCCGGGTCGAACTCGATCTCCGTGAGCTGCACGTCGATGGGCAGGTCGACGAGGACCGGCCCGGGACGGCCCGAGCGCATCAGGTGGAACGCCTGCTGGAAGACGCCGGGGACCTGCGCGGCCTCCAGCACGGTCACCGCCATCTTGGTGACCGGCCGCGCGATGGCGGCGATGTCGACGGCCTGGAAGTCCTCCTTGTGGATCACCGCGGTCGGCGCCTGGCCGGTGATGCAGAGGATCGGGATCGAGTCGCCGGTCGCCGAGTACAGGCCGGTGATCATGTCGGTGCCGGCCGGCCCGGAGGTGCCGACGCAGACGCCGATGTTGCCCGGGTGGGTACGGGTGTAGCCCTCGGCCATGTGCGAGGCGCCCTCGACGTGCCGGGCGAGGGTGTGGGCGATGCCGCCGGACGCCTTCAGCGCCGCGTAGAAGGGGTTGATCGCCGCGCCGGGCACGCCGAAGGCGTCCACGACGCCCTCGCGCTTGAGGATTTCGACTGCCGCGCGGGCAGCGGTCATACGAGCCATCGGGTACTCCTGCTTCGCCGGTCGGATGTCACAAGCCCGTCGCGCCCGCGGTGGGTGTTCTCCGTACGCGTTTTCCGTATGCGTTTTCCGTATGCCGAAAGTGACTTTCTATATTCTGGAAGTAATGTAAGTGGGGGGCTGAAGGCCGTCAAGGGAGGAAGATGACGTCATGACCGAGACCCACGGGGTGCGTTGCCCGGCCGGCGGTTCCCCCGACACGGTCGCGGCGGTGGAGCGGTATCTGGCCCGGCTGGGCCACCGGGATCTGCACCGGGCGCGGCGGGGCCTGACGACCGGCGTGGGGCTCGCGGGCCGCGGGATGCTCGCCCTGGTCGACCCGACCGGCGCGCCGGTGACCGCGCGGGACGTGGAGTGCCTGTGGCTGACGGCCATGACGCGGTCCGCGCGGTGTCTGCACTTCTCGCTCACCGGGTACGCCGAGGAGGTGCGCGCCCGCGCGGAGTTGCTGCCGGTCGGGTTGTTCGTGCTCGACCCGGCGGACGGGCCGCGGCCGGTGAACGGCCCGGCCGCGGCCCTGGACGCCGCGGCGTCCCGCGGCTAGCCCGGGTCCGCCGCGTCTTCTGGGAGGTCCGGCCGCCCTACGGGTCTCAGCGCACGTCCTCCTCGCGGTACTCCGCACCGGACCCCGCGGCCGTCGCCTCCCGCAGTTCGATCCGGCGGATCTTGCCCGACACCGTCTTCGGCAGCTCCCCGAACTCCAGCCGCCGGATGCGCTTGTACGGGGCGAGGACCTCCCGCGAGTGCTCGAACAGCACCTTCGCGGTGTCCGCCCCCGGCTCCCAGCCCGCCGCCAGCACGATGTACGCCTTCGGCACCGTCAGCCGCAGCGCGTCCGGGGCCGGCACCACCGCCGCCTCCGCCACCGCCTCGTGCTCCAGCAGCGCGCTCTCCAGCTCGAACGGACTGATCTTGTAGTCGCTCGCCTTGAACACGTCGTCCGCCCGGCCGACGTACGTCAGGTACCCCTCCGCGTCCCGGGAGCCGATGTCCCCGGTGCGGTACCAGCCGTCCGCCATCGCCTCGGCCGTGCGCTCCGGGTCGCCGTGGTAGCCGGTCATCAGGCCCACCGGACGCGCCGACAGGTCCAGGGCGATCTCCCCCTCCGCCGCGCCGGGCGCGCCGGTGACCGGGTCGAGCAGTTCCACCCGGTACCCGGGACTGGGCCGGCCCATCGACCCCGTCTTCAGCACCTGCCCGGGGCTGTTGGAGACCTGTACCGCCGTCTCCGTCTGCCCGAAGCCGTCCCGTACCGTCACGCCCCAGGCCCGGCGCACCTGCTCGATCACCTCCGGGTTGAGCGGTTCACCGGCGGCGACGACCTCGCGGGGGCGGGTGGCCAGCCGGCTCAGGTCGGCCTGGACCAGCATCCGCCACACCGTCGGCGGCGCGCAGAAGGTGGTGACACCCGCGCGGTCCATCTCCGCCATCAGCCGGGCCGCGTCGAAGCGCGTGTAGTTGTGCAGGAAGACGGTCGCCTCGGCGTTCCACGGCGCGAACAGATTGGACCACGCGTGCTTCGCCCAGCCGGGCGAGGAGATGTTCAGGTGCACGTCCCCCGGCTTCAGGCCGATCCAGTACATCGTGGCCAGGTGCCCGACCGGGTACGAGACGTGGGTGTGCTCGACCAGCTTGGGGCGGGCGGTCGTGCCGGAGGTGAAGTACAGCATCAGCGGGTCGTCGGCCCGGGTCGGCCCGTCCGGGGTGAAGGTGCCGCGGGCGGCGTCCGCCTCCTCGTACGGCGCCCAGCCGTCCGGCGCCCCGCCCACCGCGATCCGCGTGTAGTCGCCGGGGACCTCGGCGAACTTGCCGGTGTCCCCGGCGCGGACGACGACGTGCCGGACCCGGCCCCGCTCCACCCGGTCCCGGAGGTCCGCCGGTCCGAGCAGCGGCGTGGCGGGGATGACGACGGCCCGCAGCTTCATCGCCGCCAGGGCCGTCTCCCACAGCTCCACCTGGTTGCCGAGCATCACCAGGACCCGGTCCCCGGCCGCGACACCGCGCCCGCGCAGCCAGTTCGCCGCCCGGTCCGACCGCGCGGACATCTCGGCGAAGGAACGGACGGTCTCGGTGCCGTCCTCCTCCACGATGTGCAGCGCCGTGCGGTCGTTGCCCTCGGCGATCACGTCGAACCAGTCCAGCGCCCAGTTGAAGTGCTCGGGGCGGGGCCAGGTGAAGCCCTCGTAGGCGGTGGACCAGTCCTCGCGGTGGTGCAGCAGGAAGTCCCGTGCCTCGCGGAAGGTCTGTGTCGCCGTGGTCATCGTGTCCTCCTGGGTGCCGGACCATCGCCGGGCGGCTCGGTGCCATCTTCCGGTCCGCGCCGCGGGTCGCACCACCCCCGAACGGGGGTGCATGCCCCCTGCCGGCCAGGGCACCCGGCCGCCACTGTGCACGGACGACGCAAGATCCTCGTCACCGGGTGGTTCAGCTTCCTGCACGGGGAGGCGACCGCCGGGGACGTGCTGGCGCTGGACCGGGTCCGGGCCGTGCTGCGGGCGGCCGGGCTCGCCCACGACACCGTGTGGAGCCCCGGGTTCCGTGCCGACGGGCTCCACTTCGCCGGGGTGGACCCGGCGGCCTACTCCCACCTGGTCTTCGTCTGCGGGCCCGCGCACGGCGAGCAGGTGGAGGAGTTGCACCGGCGGTTCGCGCACTGCGTGCGGATCGCGGTCGGTGTCTCCGTGGTCGACCCGGACTCCCCCGCCGTCACCGGGTTCCACCGGGTGCTGGTGCGGGACGCCCCCGGCGCCGGGCCGACACCCGACCTGGCGGCCCGCGCGCCCGGACTGCGGGCCGTACCGGCGGTCGGGGTGATCCTCACCCACGGGCAGCGGGAGTACGGCGGCCGGCGGCGGCACGGCGAGGTCGCCGACGCGGTGACCGGGTGGCTCGGCGGCAAGGACTGCGCGCGGCTGGAGCTGGAGACCCGGCTCGACACCCGCGACTGGCGGCTGTGCGCCACGCCGGGGCAGCTGGAGGCCGTACTGTCCCGGCTCGACCTGGTCGTCACCGACCGGCTGCACGGACTGGTCCTGGCGCTGCGCGCCGGGGTCCCGGCGCTGGTGGTGGACCCGGTGGCGGGCGGGGCGAAGGTGACCGCGCAGGCGCGGGCCTGCGGCTGGCCCGCGCTGGTGCCCTGCAAACAGCTGGCGCCGGGGGCGCTGGAACGGTGGTGGCGGTGGTGCCTGGCCGAGGGGACCGAGGAGGCCCGGCGGATCGCGGCCGGCTTCGGCGCGGGGGCCGTGCCGGACGGGGCCGACCGCCTGGTGGCGGCACTCGACGCGGCGTCCGCCGGTTGACGGCCGGCCGGCGCGGACGGGGGCAGGCGGCTCAGCCGATGTAGCTGCGGGCCGTGGAGTCGCGCTGGACCGGCTCCAGGGTGCGCAGCCGGGCCTCGACGTCGGGCGGCAGCACCCGGCGTTCGCGCACCACCCAGGGCAGGGCGGCGGCCGCCTCGGCGAAGGCGCGCAGGGAGGCGGTGTCGCGGGGGACGGTCCGGGCCAGGTGCAGGGTGCGGCGCAGGGCGTAGCCGGCCGGGCGGCGCAGCCAGGTGAACCACAGGGTGTTGCGGATGCCGTGGGTGCGGCGCAGGCGCGCGTCGCGGACCGCCGACGCCTGGTGGTGGATGGTCAGGTGGTCGGCGTACATCAGCCACCAGCCGTCCGCGGCGAGGTCGGCGGCGAGCAGTTCCTCCTCGCCGCCCAGCCAGAGCCGGGGGTTGAAGCCGCCCGCGGCGCGGAAGGCGCCGGTGCGCAGGACGGTCGCGGCGGCGAGGAAGGAGCCGAGCGCGGGGCCGGGCAGCCAGGACGGGCCGGGCACGGGCGAGTCGCGCAGCTCTTCGACGATGGGGTCCTCGGTCCCCTCCGGCTCCACGAGGATGCGGGCGGTGACGGTGCCGATCGCCGGGTGGGTGTCGAGGAGGTCGGCGGCGCCGGCCAGGGAGCCGGGCGCCCACCAGGAGTCGTCGTCGCAGAACGCGACGTAGGGCGTGGTGACCTGGCGGACGGCGAGGTTGCGGCCGACGGCGCCGAGGTTGCGGCCGGGGCGCAGCAGCCTCACGCGCGGGTGGTGGCGGGCGACGGCGGAGGAGGTGCCGTCGGTGGAGCCGTTGTCGGTGACGACCACCGCGGGGCGTTCCGGGAGGGCGGCGAGGTGGTCCAGGGTGCGCAGGAGTTCGTCCCGCCGGTTGTGGGTGATGACGACGACGGTCGTGCGCGGGTCGGTCATGCCGTGCTCCCGTCCAGGCGGCGGGCGGCGCGTTCCACGTGCGGCGGCAGGGTCCTGCGGTCGCGCAGCGCGGCGGGCAGCCGGGACAGGGTCTCGCGCAGGGCGCGCCGGGCGTGCGGGTCGCGCCGGGCCTCGGCGACGAGGGCGTGGGTGCGGGCCAGGGCGTGCGGCAGGGGGCGGCGCAGCCAGGCGGTGAGGAGTTCGTTGCGGCGCTGGACGGCCGGGCGGCCGGTGCGCGGGGCGGGGTCCGGGTGGTGGTGGGCGGTCACCTCGGGGCAGTGGGTGACGCCCCAGCCGCGGGCCGCGAGGTCGTAGGCGAGGAGGGTCTCCTCGGCGCCGAAGAAGAGCAGGGGGTGGTAGCCGCCCGCGTCGAGGTAGGCGGCGCGGCGGACCACGGAGGCGCAGGCGAGGAAGCCCAGGACCTGGGTGCCGGGGAGGTCGGCTGCGCCGCCGAGGGGGGATCCGGCGAGGACGCCGTTGAGCGGGTCGGCGTACTCGGCGGGGCCGACCAGGGTGCGGGCGGCGAGCAGGCCGAGCCGCGGGTGCTCCTCGAAGAGCCGGACGGCGGTGCCGAGGGCGCCGGGCGCCCACCAGGAGTCGTCGTCGCTGAACGCCACGTAGGGGGTGTCGAGGGCGCGGACGCCGTCGGTACGGGCGAGGGCGCCCCGGTTGGCGGGCAGGGCGAGGACACGCACCTGGGGGAAGTCACGGGCCAGTACGGCGCGGGTGTCGTCGGTGGAGGCGTTGTCGACGACGAGGATCTCGGGCCGTTCGGGCAGGTCGAGGAGGCGGCGCAGGGTGGTGGCGAGGCTCGCGGAGCGGTTGCGGGTGGCGATGACGACGCCGACGGGGGCGTGCCGGGGGCGGTCGGCGCGGTGCCGCTCGGGGGCGGCGGTCGGCAGGGGGTGGTTCATGGTGCCTCGCTCAGGGCGTCGACGGCGTCCAGGACTTCACCGGCGGTGATGCGCAGCAGCGCGGGATCGGGGGTGTCGCCGTGCGGGTCGCCGTCCGGGCCGGGGTGCCACAGCACGCGGTGGCGGGGGTGCGCGGGCGGGCCCCAGCGGCTCGGGGGCACGGGGCCGAAGAGGGTGACGGAGGGGGCGGCGTGGGCGGCGGCGAGGTGGGCGACGCCGGTGTCGCCGCTGAGGACGGCGTGCGCGTGGGCGACGAGCGCGGCGAGCCGGTCGTACGGCAGTCCGCCGCCGAAGACGTCGGTGTCGGGCAGGCCGGTCCGCTTGGCCAGCCGGGCCACGAGGTCGGCCTCGTCGGGACCGCCGGTCACCACGACCCGCAGGCCACGCGCGCGCAGCGCCTCGGTGACGGCGGCGTACCGCTCCACGGGCCAGCGGCGGGAGGGGGCGCCGGCGCCCGGGTGCACGACGACCGCGCCGGGGGCCGGGGAGGGCGTCGCGGGGCGGGGCAGCAGGAGGTCGGCGGGGTCGGCGTCGATGCCGTGGGCCGTCAGCAGGCGGCACCAGCGGTCGCGTTCGTGCTCCTCGGCGTACCAGGGCGGGCCGTCGTCCGCGGCGAAGGCGATGATGCCGCCGGGGCGCAGGGCGGCGAGCGGGGCGAGGCTGGCGGGGCCGTTGCCGTGCAGGTCCACGGCGAGGTCGGGCGGGGGGCCGGTCCAGTCCAGCGCCTGGGGTACGGCCCGTCCCGGCGCGGCGGCGGGCAGCAGCCGGTCGACCGCGCCGGTGGCGGCGACGACCTGCGCCAGGTCCTCCGGCGCGGCCAGCACGAGTTCGTGTCCTGGGTAGGCCCGCCGCAGCGCCCGCAGGGCCGGCACGCCGGCGAGGAGGTCCCCGAGCCCGAGGGCTCGCAGCACGAGCACCCTCGGTCGCGCGGTTCCCCGCGCCCCATGACGGGCAGGCCCGGCGGCTGTCTGCGGGTGCGCTGTGGCTGGTCGCGCAGTTCCCCGCGCCCCTGACGGGGCACGGCCGGTGGCCACCCGCGGGTCCGCTGTGGCTGAGCGCGCAGTTCCTCGCGCCCCTGACGGGGCACACCCAGTGACCACCCGCGGGTCCGCTGTGGCTGGGCGCGCAGTTCCTCGCGCCCCTGACGGGGCACGGCCGGTGATCGCCCGCGGGTTCGCGGTGGCTGAGCGCGCGGTTCCTCGCGCCCCTGACGGGGCACGGCCGGTGATCGCTCGCGGGTCCGTGGTGGCTGAGCGCGCGGTTTCTCGCGTCTCTGACGGGGCACGGGGCACCGCGGCCCTCACCGGGGCGGCCTCCGAACGCGCCCCGTAAGGGGCGCGGGGAACTGCGCGGCCAGCCACGGCGCACCCGCAGACGGCCGCCCGGCGTCGTGCCCCGTAAGGGGCGCGGGGAACTGCGCGAGCGGCCACGGCGCACCCGCAGGCAGGCGACAAACGCACCCCCGGTGGGGAGGAGGGCGTCATCGGGCGTCCTCCGCCGCCCTGGCCAGCAGGGCCGTGGAACTGCGCCCGTCGAGATACGGGAGAAGCACCGCCTGCCCACCCCACTCCTCCAGCAGCGCGGCCTCGGGAATCTCGGCCCCCGCGTAATCCCCGCCCTTGACCCAGACATCGGGACGCAGACCGGCGAGAAGCCGTTCGGGCGTGTCCTCGTCGAAGACGGCGACGGCGTCCACGCAGGCCAGGGCGCGCAGCACCCGGATACGGTCGGCGACCGGATTGACGGGCCTGCCCTCACCCTTGCGACGACGGACGGAGGCGTCGGAGTTGACGCACACCACCAGGCAGTCGCCGAGCCGCCGGGCGGCCTGGAGCAGCCCGACGTGCCCGGCGTGCAGCAGGTCGAAGCAGCCGCCGGCGGCGACGACCGTCCCGTGCTGGGCCCGGACCCGGGTGGCGAGCACGTGCGGATCGTCGTCGTCCGGGCGGGGCACGTGCCGGGGGCGGGCGTCCGCCCGGGGCAGGGCCCCCGCGCCGCCCGCCGAGACGAACGCGCTCGCCGCGCCGACGGCGCCCTCGACGG
>NZ_JAVRHI010000205.1:0-3213 GCF_034105845.1 Streptomyces sp. CRN 30
GCCCGCGGCGCCGGGCCCGGTCCGCCGTCCCGTCCCGACGCCCGGCGAGGTGTTCCCGCCCAAGCGGAAGCCGGCCCCGCCGGCCGACCCGCCGCAGCAGCTCGTCGCGGGCTGACGCCCGGTACGCGGCCCCGGACACGGACCCGGACACGGACCCACCCGACCGGCGCCCGGCGGGCACCCCTGGCTACCCTGAAGGCATGGACTACGTCTCCGCGCTCGTGCCGCCCGCCGTGATGGCCGTGTTCTTCGTCGGCGTCATCCGGGTCATCGTGAAGACCCAGGGGGGTGCCAACAAGGCCAAGGAGGATGCGATCGTCGACGCCGCCCTCGCGCGCGCGGACAGCGCCCCGCAGACCACCGGCGAAGCCAAGGGCTGAGGCCCGCACGGGGGAGCCGGGGCCGGATCGCGCGGCAACCCCCCCCACGACGTACGGCTCATCGGCGTACGACTCATCTGCTTTTCGAGTCGTACGCCCTTTTTGTTACCTTTCTCCCGTTAAGGTGTTGAGCTGTGCCTCGCCCATTGGGAGAACTCGAAGACGCGGTCATGACGCGGGTGTGGAAGTGGAACCGGCCGGTGACCGTTCGGGAAGTCCTGGAAGACCTTCAACAGGAACGCTCCATCGCATACACCACCGTGATGACCGTTCTGGACAATCTCCATCAGAAGGGCTGGGTGCGCCGCGAGGCGGAAGGGCGCGCCTATCGATATGAGGCGGTCTCCACGCGCCCCGCCTACGCGGCCGCCCTCATGAACGAGGCCTGGTCGCAGAGCGACAACCCGGCGGCCGCGCTCGTCGCCTTCTTCGGCATGATGAGCGAGGAACAGCGGCAGGCGCTGAGTGATGCCGTCCGTATCGTGCAGGGGCCCGGGTCCGCCGAAACCGCTGCTGAAAGCGGTGTCGAATCGCCGGACGAATCATCCGGGCCCTCCGATGCCCGCGGTGACGAGAACCCCGCCGCCGCGCGGGACGGGGCCGGGCGATAGCGTCCGCTCATGCCAGCGACGAGTCCCGAAGTCACCGCAAAAGCCGTCACGGTCCGGCGGGCCAGGACCGGTGATGTCCCGCACGTGCGGCGTCTGCTTGACGGGTACGTCCGCCGGCGCATCCTGCTCGACAAAGCGACCGTCACGCTTTACGAGGACATCCAGGAGTTCTGGGTGGCCGAACGCGACGACAACGCGCAGGTGGTGGGCTGCGGGGCCCTGCACGTGATGTGGGAGGACCTCGCGGAAGTCCGCACTCTCGCGGTGGATCCCGAGGCCAGGGGCCTGGGGGTGGGCCACCAGTTGCTGGAGAAGTTGCTGCACACCGCGCGCTGGCTGGGTGTTCGCCGCGTTTTCTGCCTCACCTTCGAAGTGGACTTCTTCGCCAAGCACGGCTTCGTGGAGATCGGCGAGACGCCGGTCGACACCGATGTCTACGCGGAGCTGCTGCGTTCCTATGACGAGGGAGTGGCCGAGTTCCTCGGCCTCGAACGAGTGAAACCGAACACCTTGGGCAACAGCCGGATGCTTCTGCATCTGTGATCGCCCGGGATCGCCATGATGATCGGCATGTGTCGGCGAGGAGTATTCCAGGGAGTCCGCGTTGCCCAGGTTCCCTATGTCCGAAACGCGTATGTTTCCGGTCTTCCCCGGGTGTGCGGGTCTCTGCCGGGGGTTTGTGTTTTTCCAGCAAAAGCGGTTTGCTTTCCGACGTACTGCAGTACTGCATATAACAGGGGACGTGAAACAGCGGCTCAGGCCGCACACCCTCGGCCCTCACGTTATCGATGAAAGGAAATCCGGTGGCACAGAAGGTTCAGGTCCTTCTTGTCGACGACCTCGACGGCGGCGAGGCGGACGAGACCGTGACGTTCGCGCTGGACGGCAAGACGTACGAGATCGACCTCACGACCGCCAACGCGGACAAGCTCCGTGGCCTTCTCGAGCCCTATCTGAAGGGTGGTCGCCGTACCGGAGGCCGTGCTTCGGGCGGGCGCGGAAAGACGCGCGCGGCTTCCGGCGGCAGCCAGGACACCGCGCAGATCCGCGCGTGGGCGAAGGAGAACGGCCACGACGTCAACGACCGCGGCCGGGTGCCCGCGGCCATTCGCGAGGCCTACGAGAAGGCCAACGGCTGAGCGCACGCCCTCCGCAGCCGGACCCGATGGCACTCGTTGGCCATCGTGTCCACCAGTCGTACGAGGTCGGCAGCGCCCCCGCCGCCTCCCGGCGCAGACAGTGCCGGCAGCGACGCCTCCACCTCGGAGCCCGGCTCGGGGGGCCGCAGCCACACGGCGGCCTCCCGCGGACCGGACCGGCGCGCGGGCACCGGGGGTGGCGGAGCCTCCATGCGGCCGCCCGCGCCGATGACCGCGAGGTCCAGGTCGAGGCCGCCCCACTCCAGCCACTCCAGCAGGCCCGGCAGCTCGTCCGCGCCGCCCGCGGCGACCAGGAACCGCATCCTCCCACCGTGCAGGGCCACCGGGGAGCGCGGGTCCAGGCACCGCAGTGCGGCGGCACCGGCCTCGGCGGGCACGTCGAGCACGTCGAAGCGCAGGCCCGTCACCAGCCGGACCGGCGATCCGGGCGCCGTGGCCCAGCCGAGCCCGTCCTCGTACCACCGCCGCAGCCCGCCACCCCGGCCGGCCGCGGGGCGGGGGAGAGGGGCGACGGGTGTCATGCGCGGCCCAACCGTGCACCGTCCGGCGAGGTTACGCTGGGTATCCCCGGCTGTGCGCACCGTCGCCGAACAGGGGGCGTCCGGGAGTGGGCGGCGGCGCAAGGATGTTCGCCCATAGCGGAGGGAACCGGTGCGCGCGGCATGGAGTGTCAGTGCCTGCGGGTAAGACATCCCTAGTGGGAGGGGGGCGACACGCAGGCAAGGCCGTCTCACGTTCGCCATCGGCGTACCGGTGGTTGGGGTAAGTGCCTGGCCTGCGGGAACATCGTCTCGCACCATCGGGTTGGAGCAGATGTCGGCGTTCGGGGTCAGGAGGCCAAGGACGGTGTCGGCAGTTGGAATGAGCGGTCCCCGCTTGCGGGACTAAGCTGCGGAAGGACAGCGAGGGGAGCGTCCCCTCACTGCCTGACCGCTCTGAGGAGCGATTAACGATGTTCGAGAGGTTCACCGACCGCGCGCGGCGGGTTGTCGTCCTGGCTCAGGAAGAAGCCCGGATGCTCAACCACAACTACATCGGCACCGAGCACATCCTCCTGGGCCT
>NZ_JAVRHI010000206.1:0-7612 GCF_034105845.1 Streptomyces sp. CRN 30
GCCGTCGGCGTCGAGGGCGGCGGTGACGCGGTCGGCGAGGCCGTCCGCGTCGGCGGCCGGCCGGTGACCGGGGACGGCGGAGCGCTCACGGGCCACGGCGCGGGTCAGGGCCGGGCGGGCGGCGGGCTGGACGGTCACGGCCCCCGGCAGGGCGGCGGCCGGGAAGCGCGGGTCCGTGAGACCGAGGCGCAGCGCGTGCAGGTGACCCACGAAGCGGGCGTCCACGAGGGCGACCCGCTGGTCACCGGGGACCTGGGCGAGCAGCGTCTCGGTCTCGCCGGCGTCGGAGGCGACCCGCACGTCGAAACCGAGCGCCCGCAGCTCGCCCTCCAGGGACGCTCCCGGAACCGGCTGACCGGTGAGGATGGCGGTCGACAGACGAACTCACTCCCTGGGTGCCGGCGCTGCCGCGCCGGGCGTGCGCGTGGGTGGAACGCCCCTGGCCCTGGGCGCCGGGCGGCGTGTCGGCAGAGGCTATCGGATGATGAGAAGCGAGCGTTCACCGCGTGTTCACGGCCCGCTCAACCCACTCTGCTCCGCCTCGACCGCGATCATCATCGGTGATTTCGGTCCGGCGCCACAAACCGCCGTTGTGGAACCGCACATTCCAGGCAGCGCGTACGGCGTGCGGTGACGCGCACGGGAGCGCACCGGGCACAGGGTCCGCGTCCCGGGCGCGGTGCCGCGGCCGCACCGCGTGCACGGCGGCTGCGGCGACTGATCGACCACCTGTGACCTGCGGTTCCCTCTACCATCATTTCCGCAGGTCACGGCAGATGACAACGGTGTTCAGCGTCGCGTTGCCCCATACCCCCCACCCGTAGTTGACTGGTGATCCCGAACCGTACGGAGAAGGGCGGACGTCATGGGGGCCGGTCACGATCACGGGCATGCGCACGGAGCGCCGGCCGGCGCGACGGCGACGACCGCGTACCGGGGCAAACTGCGGGTGGCGCTGTCGATCACGCTCGCCGTCATGGTGGTCGAGATCGTCGGCGGCATCGCCGCGGACTCGCTCGCGCTCATCGCGGACGCGGCGCACATGGCGACGGACGCCCTGGGACTCGGGATGGCGCTGCTCGCGATCCACTTCGCGAGCCGCCCGGCCAGCGCGCGGCGCACCTTCGGGTACGCGCGCGCCGAGATACTCGCCGCGCTCGCCAACTGCCTGCTGCTGCTCGGCGTCGGCGGCTACGTGCTGTACGAGGCGGTGCAGCGCTTCCTCACCCCCGCCGCGACGGCGGGAGGCACCACCATCGTGTTCGCGCTGATCGGCCTGGCGGCGAACATGGTCTCGCTCACGCTGCTGATGCGCGGCCAGCGGGAGAGCCTGAACGTGCGGGGCGCGTTCCTCGAGGTGGTCGCGGACGCGCTGGGCTCCGTGGCGGTGCTGCTCTCCGCGGTGATCATCCTGACCACCGGCTGGCAGGCCGCCGACCCGATCGCCTCGCTGGCCATCGGCCTGATGATCGTCCCGCGTACGGTGCGGCTGCTGCGCGAGACCCTCGACGTGCTGCTGGAGTCGGCCCCCGAGGGCGTCGACATGGCCGAGGTGCGCGCGCACATACTCGCCCTGCCCGGCGTGGAGGACGTGCACGACCTGCACGCCTGGACCATCACCTCGGGCATGCCGGTGCTCTCCGCCCATGTCGTCGTCGCCTCCGGGACCCTGAGCGCCACCGGCCACGAGAAGATGCTGCACGAGCTCCAGGGCTGCCTCGGCGACCACTTCGACGTGGCGCACTGCACGTTCCAGCTGGAACCGGGCGGCCACGCGGAGCACGAGGCGAAACTCTGCCACTGAACCGGTCGCGGGCTGCCCGGACCAGGGCGGCGGCACGGCCGTGGAGTGCCGGGAGTGCCGGATCCGTACGGCAGACTTGAAGCTCGACGAACGAGGCGAAGGACAGTTATGCCGAGCACACCTGCCACCGCGATGCACAGTTCACCAGGGGGACACCTCCCGGGCTCCGGGGGAGGCACCACGGAAGCGATCCTGCTGGAACTGGTCGACGAGGACGGCACCACGATCGGCACGGCGGAGAAGCTCTCCGCCCACCAGGCTCCCGGGCGGCTGCACCGGGCGTTCTCCGTGTTCCTCTTCGACGAGCGCGGCCGGCTGCTGCTCCAGCAGCGCGCCCTCGGCAAGTACCACTCCCCCGGTGTCTGGTCGAACACCTGCTGCGGTCACCCCTACCCGGGCGAGGCACCCTTCGCGGCGGCGGCCCGGCGGACGCACGAGGAGCTCGGGGTCTCCCCCTCGCTGCTGGCCGAGGCGGGCACGGTCCGCTACAACCACCCGGACCCGGCCTCGGGCCTGGTGGAGCAGGAGTACAACCACCTCTTCGTGGGACTGGTGCAGTCCCCGCTGCTGCCCGACGCCGAGGAGGTGGGGGCGACCGCCTTCGTGACGCCCGCCGAGCTGACGGAGCGGCACGCGCGGGACACCTTCTCGGCCTGGTTCATGACGGTCCTGGACGCGGCCCGTCCGGCGGTCAGGGAACTGACGGGGCCGGCCGCCGGCTGGTGAGCCGGGGCGGGCGCGTCCTAGAGAAGCGGGGCCGGGTGCAGCGGGAGGACGGCCCAGATCACCTTGCCGCCGCTCGGGGTGTGCTCCATGTCGCACACCCCGCCCGCCTCACGGGCGATCTCCCGGACCAGGAGCAGGCCCCGGCCGCCCGTCCGTGCGTGATCGGTCTCCAGGGCGGTCGGCCGGTAGGGGTGGTCGTCCTCCACCGCGATCCGCACCCACTCGGCACCCACGGCGAGCTCCACGGCGAGCGTCGGCGACAGGAGCGCCGCGTGCTTGACCGCGTTGGTCACCAGTTCGGAGACGATCAGCAGCAGCCCCTGGGCCAGGTCCTCCGTCACGGGCACGCCCTGGCGGGCGAGCAGGTCCCGGACGGCGTGCCGGGCCTGGGGCACCGAGGAGTCGACGGCCGGGGCGGTGAACCGCCAGACCCCTTCGTACGGCAGCCGTGCCGTCGCTCTGCGTCCTCCGCGGGGCGTACCGCCTCCGCCGTCAGGGCGCGGGTCCGGTCCCCGCGCCTCGCTCTCCATCGTCCGGTCGCCACCCTTGCGCTCGATTGTCACCACACGACGAGTGTTGGGAAAGCGCGAGTGCCGTCCCCCCGACTGAACACAAGTCAGCGCGTATCGACGGCTTACGACCGCCCCTGAACACCGGGGGCAGCCGGGTGACCGACCCTGCCGTCGGCGCGCCGACTTCCGAACTATTCGGGTTGTACGTGTTTGTCCCCTGCCGCGTTCCGGCTCCCGTCCTCGGCCATCCGGTCGGAGACCAGCCCGACGACGCGCCGCCCGCCGTAGCCGGTGGCGATCAGCCCGAGCCCGTCGAAGAGCAGCGCGAGCGAGAAGAACGTGCCGATGACGTACTGGCTGCTGCTCGGCCAGGACATCAGCACCAGGATGCCGAGGAGCAGACCGAAGGCACCCTGGACGAGCGTCCAGCCGAACTGCGGGCCGCGCACCACCAGGCTGCCCGCCAGCCGGAAGACCCCGCCGGCCAGGAACAGCAGCGCGGCGAACATGGTGAGGGCCTCGGCGGCCACCTCGGGCATCTTCAGGATGACGACACCGGCCGCCAGGTTCAGGGCGGCGACCACGGCGCCGAGCCAGAAGAAGCCGGTGCCGCGCGCCTGCACCGCGTGCAGCAGGCCGACGACGCCGCCGATCAGCAGCAGCCAGCCGAACAGGAACATCGAGGTCAGCGTGGCGAAACCGGTGTAGAAGAGCCCGACGACGCCCGCGGCCACCAGGACGACACCGAGGACGGCGAGCCAGCCGAAGCCCCGGCTGAGCTTCGTGGTCCCGTCCGCCTTCCCGGCACCCGGCCCCTTCGTGCCCGCCTTCTTCGTGCGCACCATGCGGCAGCCTCCTCGGTCCGGGCCCCCTCAGTGATCGTATGGTCGTGGCGGATGGCTAGCATCCCGTGCATGGAGCCACAGCTGCTGCACCGCGTCACCGACGGGGTCGCCACCGTAGTCGTCCACCATCCGGCCAAGCGCAACGCCATGACCGCCGGGATGTGGCGGGCGCTGCCGCCGCTGCTCGACGGGCTGGCGGCCGACCCCGCCGTCCGGGTGCTGGTGCTCACCGGTGCGGACGGGACGTTCTGCGCGGGAGCCGACATCTCGACGCTACAGGGCTCCGCGGCCGAGGCCCAGGGGCTGGCCGTGCTCGCCGAGGAGGCCCTCGCGGCGTTCCCGAAGCCGACGCTGGCCGCGGTGCGGGGGCACTGCGTGGGCGGCGGGGCGCAGCTCGCGGCCGCCTGCGACCTGCGGTTCGCGGAGGAGGGCGCGCTGTTCGGGGTGACCCCGGCGAAGCTGGGCATCGTGTACGCGGCCTCCTCCACCCGGCGGCTGGTGGCGCTGGTGGGTCCGGCCACCGCCAAGTACCTGCTGTTCTCGGGCGAGCTGATCGACACGGCGCGGGCGCTGCGGACCGGGCTGGTGGACGAGGTGCTGCCCGCGGGCGGTCTGGACAAGCGCGTCGCGGAGTTCGCCGCCGTCCTCGTCGCGCGCTCGGAGCTGACGCAGGCCGCGGCCAAGGAGTTCGCCAACGGGCGTACGGACCGGGACGCCTACTGGGCCGAGCAGGCGCGCGGCAGCGGCGACACCGCGGAGGGCGTCGCCGCGTTCCTGGAGCGCAGACAGCCGCGCTTCACCTGGACTACGTCAGGGTGAAGCGGCTGCCCGCGCGCAGTTCCGCCACGAGGTGCGCGGGCGCCTTCTCGGGGGAGCCCGCGTCGTAGGGCGGCTGCGGGTCGTACTCGGTCAGCAGCTGCACGGCCCGGGCGTGGTCGTCGCCCGCGATCCGGCCGACGAGGGTGAGCCCCATGTCGATGCCGGCGGAGACGCCGGCCGCGGTGACGTACTTGCCGTCGGACACCACCCGCTCCCCCGTCGGCTCGGCCCCGTAGGGCTTCAGGGCGTCGAGGGCCAGCCAGTGCGAGGTGGCGCGCCGGCCGCGGAGGAGCCCGGCGGCGGCGAGCAGCAGGGAGCCGGTGCACACGGAGGTCGTCCAGGTGGTCGTCCGGTCGGCGGTGCGCAGCCAGTCGAGGAGGGCCCCGTTCTCCATCTGTGCGCTCTGGCCGGGGCCGCCGGGCACGACGACGAGGTCCGGGTCCGGCACCTCGGACAGGCTCCGGTCGGCGGTGAGCGCGAGGGCTCCGGTGTCGCTGCGGACGGGTCCGGTCCGCTCGGCGACGAAGACGGTCTCCGCGCCGGGGAGGCGGCCGAGCGTCTCGTAGGGGCCGACGGCGTCCAGGGCGGTGAAGCGGTCGAACAGGACGATGGCGATGCGCATCGGGTTCTCCTTCGGTCCAGCCGGTCAGCGGGTCAGGCGGTCGGGTGCGGGGCGGAACCGGCGGCGGTACTCCGCCGGGGCCGTGCCCAGGGCCTTCACGAAGGCGCGCCGCATCGCCTCCGGGGTGCCGTAGCCGCTGGCGCGCGAGATCTCCTCGACGCCGTCGGCGGTGTCCTCCAGCAGGCGGCGCGCGTGTTCGAGGCGGACCCGGTCCACGTACCGTCCGGGCGGCGTACCGGTCTCGGCCTGGAAGGCGCGGGCGAAGTGGCGGGGTGAGAAGCCGGCGCGGGCCGCGAGCGACTCGACGCTCAGGTCCCCGCCGGGGTGCTCGGTGATGAACTGCTGCACCTCGCGCAACGGCTCCCGCTGCGCGGTCTGCGCGGCGAGCTGGGCGCTGAACTGGGCCTGGTTGCCCGGGCGGCGCAGGAAGACCACCAGGTGGCGGGCGATGGTCAGCGCGGTGGCGCGGCCGAGGTCCTCCTCGACGAGGGCGAGGGCCAGGTCGATGCCGGAGGTGACGCCGGCGGAGGTGGAGACATGTCCGTCGCGTACGTAGACGGGGTCCGGATCGACCTCGATCGCCGGGTGGTCGCGGGCCAGTTCCTCGCAGTACGCCCAGTGGGTGGTCGCCCGGCGGCCGTCCAGGAGGCCCGCCTCCGCCAGCAGGATCGCGCCCGTGCAGACCGAGACCAGCCTCTGTGCGTGCGGGCCGTGCTCGCGCAGCCAGTCGAGGAGCTCCGGGTCGGGCCGGCGGGTTCCCTGTCCCCCGGGGACGAGGAGGGTGTGCGGGGCGGGCGCGTCGGCGAGGTCGGTCAGGGCGAGGTCCGGGACGAGGGTGAGGCCGCTGGAGGTGCGCACGGGGGCGCCGTCCAGGCCGGCCGTGCGGATGGCGTAGCTGCCCGGGACAGCGCTCTCCGCGCCCGCGAAGACCTCCACCGGGCCGGTGACGTCGAGGCTCTGCACTCGGTCGAAGAGGACGACCAGGACGGTTCGCATGCCTCGATGGTGCGGCGGGCGGGGCGATGGCCACAATGACGAGTTCCCCACCTTTCCTGCCATGGCGGGACACCCCCCGGACTGTGACTGTGGGGCGTCCCCTTCCAGACGTACCTACCAGTCGGTAATGTGATGTCAATGAGCACATCCCTGCCGGAGCGCGCCGGACGACACTGCCAGGCCGCTCTCAACACGCTGCACTCGGCGCACTACTTCTCGCCCGACCTCGGACGGGAGCTGGCCGCCGTCGGGGTCGACGACGTCACCGCGGCGTACTTCGCCGTGCGGTCCGCGGCCATGGGCCCGGTGGGCGCGGGGGTGGTGACGGCCACGTTCTTCAACTTCCGGCACGGACTGGTGGCGCGGCACCTCCCCGCCGTCTGGGAGAAGACCACACCGTCCGTCGCGCTCGCCGCACGCGCGCGGGCCGTCGACGCCACCCTGCGGCGGCTGCTCGGCGAGGAGGTCCTCGCCTCCGCGGAGGTCGCCGAGGCGGCCGGGCTCGCCCTGCGCGCCACCGAGGCGTGCGTCCGGACCGCGCGCCCCCTGTACGCCGCCCATGCCGACCTGCCCGTGCCCGAGGCACCGCACCTGGCCCTCTGGCACGCGGCCACGCTGCTGCGCGAGCACCGCGGCGACGGGCACCTGGCCGTCCTCCTCGACGCGGGGCTCGACCCGGTGGAGGCCCTGGTGAGCCACACCGCGACCGGCAAGGGCATGACCCCGAGGGCGGTGCTGGGCACCCGCGGCTGGACGCGGGAGGACTGGGACGCGGCGGCCGGACGGCTCAGGGACCGCGGACTGCTCGACGCCGACGGCGAGTTGACGAGTGCGGGCACCGCCCTGCGCACCGCCGTCGAGGCCGCGACCGACCGGCTGGACCGGGCGCCCTACGAGCACCTGGGCGCGGCGGGCGTCGAACGGCTCACCGAGCTGGGGCGGGCACTGGCGTCGGCCGTGGTCGGGGCGGGCGCGTTCCCGGGCGGGACGTTCGGCAAGAACTGAGGCACGAGGGGTGATTGCTTCCCGGGAGCATGTCGGGTGGCATGGATCGCGCCATGGGCGGTACCCGCCTTCCTACCTGGCCGTGCGGCCGGGAGACGAAAGGGGAGAGACGTGTTCCGCGCGATCGCAGACGTACTGCGGCAGATCGGCTCCGCCATCGCCACCGTCGTGACGCTGCCCTTCCGGGCCCTCGCCCGGTTGTTCGGCGGCGCCTCAAGCTCCGCCCGCCGGGCCTGACCCGGACGTGGGGGGGGGGGGGGGGGGGGGGGGGGGGGGGGGGGGG
>NZ_JAVRHI010000207.1:0-19756 GCF_034105845.1 Streptomyces sp. CRN 30
CGCCCGGCGCGTGCCGGCCGGCGACGAGCCGGGCGACCCGGTCGCCGAGCAGCGGCCGGACCGCGTCGGCGGTGCGCTCCGCCCGGCCGGCCGGAGCGCCGGGCCACAGCAGTTCGCCCACCGCGGTCACCAGGCCGGCGACCTGCAACTCCTTGTCCGCGGGGCGGCCGCGGCGCAGCAGCGCGGCGGTCCGCAGCGCGTGGCCGTGCCGGCCGGTGCACAGCAGGTCCATCAGCTCCTCGACGCCGAGCGGTTCCACGCGTCAGTCCTCCCGCGAGACGAGCCCCACGCGCCGCAGCACACCATGACGACCTTGCGGCCAGGCCAACGCCGCCTGAACCGCACCGGCAGACGCTGTAGGCCGAACGGGTGAGTCCCCTCGTGAACGTTATGTGACAAACAGGAGTAAGTCAGGCTCAACTGTGCGCGGGCCGAAGCATGATGATTACCAGGAGTTTGCAGCCCCATAGAGCGGACCTCCGCTCATTTGGTTAATCTGGTGCGGGCGGACAGCAGCACGGGACCTACCCACACCCATCGTCCGTCCCCCGTACCGGCGCCACCGCGTCCGAGATGTTTTCGACCCAGACCCGAGCGGGCGTCAGGTACCGGACAGTGAACCGACCGGAGAGGCCCGAGGGTGACCCGACACATAAGGAGTGCGCGGTGACACCGGAGACCAAGAAGCGCGAGCACCACCCCGAGGAACGCACCGAACGAACGGTCCGCCGGCCCGGCGAGATCGGCAGCCTCGACGTGTGGGCCAGGTCCGCCCCCATCCGCCTCGCGGGCTACGAGGACGACCTCGCCGAGCCCCACATCCTGCCCAGCGTGGACTGACGGCCCGAGCACCCCGCTCGATCGCCCACGGCATGGGCGTGCCAGACTCGCGCCCATGCTGATCAGGGAAGCGACGGCGGAGGACTGGCCGCGCATCTGGCCCTTCTGGCGCCGCGTGGTCGCCGCCGGCGAGACCTACACCTGGGACCCGGCCACCTCCGAGGAGGACGCCCGGCGGCTCTGGACGAACCCCGCCAAGCGTGTCTTCGCCGTCGAGGACGGCACCGGCACGGTCGTCGCCTCCGCGTACCTCACGCCCAACTACGGCGGCCCCGCCGCGCGCATCGCCAACGCGGGCTTCATGGTCGACCCCGACCACGCGGGCCGTGGCATCGGCCGCGCCCTCGCCGTCCACGTCCTGGACGCCGCGCGGGCCGAGGGCTACCGCGGCATGGTGTTCAACGCCGTCGTGGAGACCAACCCGGCGGTCGGTCTCTGGAAGTCCCTCGGCTTCTCCGTGCTCGGCACCGTGCCGGAGGCGTTCGAACACCCCCGGCACGGCCCGGTCGGTCTGCACGTCATGTACCGCGCCCTGTGACGGGCCGCCGCGGTCCTCAGGCGGGCGTCTTCTCCGTGGCGGCGGCCGACGCCGCCGCCTGCCGGGCGGCCCGGGTCCGCGGCCCGAAGACCGCGAGGACGATCGCGCCCACCAGCCAGGAACCGGCGATGAAGTAGAACACGCTCTGGTAGCCCTGGCTGTTGTACAGCGCCGCCACCACCAGCGGGCCGGCGGCGTTCGACAGCCGGCCGAGCCCGTAGGAGACACCGGTGCCGAGCGAGCGGCTGCGGGTGTCGAACAGCTCGGGCGAGTAGGCGTAGCCGAGGGCGGTGTAGCCGCGCTCGAAGAGGTTCACCAGGAAGCCGAAGACGATGATGAGGACCGGGTTGAAGGTGAGCCCGTAGAGGAGACCGCACACCGCGATCACCGAGCCGAAGGCCACCAGGCACCACTTGCGTTCGAACCGGTCGGTGACCAGGGCCGCGAGGTAGGAGCCGAGCGGTGCGCCGACCGTGGTCAGCGCCACGTAGAAGACGGAGTCCTCGATGCTGAAGCCCTCCTTGGCCAGCAGCGTCGGCGCCCAGCTGGAGTAGCCGAAGAAGCCGATGGTCTGGGTCACCCAGACGACCGTGAGCAGCAGGGTCGGCATCAGGTACTTGCGCTGGAGGAGCAGCTTGAGCGGCGCCTTGGTGACCGGGGCCTCCTCCACCGGCGGGGCCGGCTCGGGCAGCGGGCCCTTCTCGGCGGCGACCATGGCCTCGATCTCGCCGAGGACCCGCTCCGCCTCCTCGTGCTTGCCCCGGCTCTCCAGCCAGCGCGGCGACTCCTTCAGGTGCCGGGTGAACAGCACCAGGAGCATGCCGAGCGAGCCCCACAGGAAGACCAGCCGCCAGGACCAGTCGCTGAGCGGGACGACGGCGCTGGCGATCAGGCTGGTGACGGGGGTGCCGCAGATGCCGATGACGATGGCGTACGCCTGGTAACGGCCGCGGACCGCCGCCGGGTACATCTCACTGACGTAGATGACCGCGACGACCGTCATCGCCGACAGGCCCGCCGACGTCAGGACGCGGAAGACACCGAGGGAGACGAGGTCCCAGGCGAAGACCGAGAGGAAGGAGAAGAGGCCGAAGAAGACCGTCGTCTGCATCAGGGCGCGTTTTCGGCCCCAGCGGTCGGCGAGGTTGGAGGCGACGACCGAGCCGATGAACATGCCGACGAACGACAGGGAGGTCACGTAGGCGACCTGGTCGACCGTCACGCCCCACAGCTTGACGAGCTTCGGCGCGGTGACGGAGAAGCTGTTGATGTCGGCGAACTCGAAGAAGTACGCGAACGACACCGCCAGCAGGGTCATCTTGTGGAACCGGGAGACCGGCAGCCTGTCCAGCCGGTTGAGAGCGTTGACGCGGTGCATGCGGGTTGCCCTTGCGGTAAGAGGGGAGTGGGTGCTCAGACGGTCTCTTCGGGCCAGTACAGGCGCATCGGATTGGCGACGAGCAGCTTGTGCCGCTGCTCGGCCGTGGGGGCGATGTGCGGAATGTGGTCGACCAGCAGTCCGTCGTCGGGCATGTGGTCCTTGAGGTTGGGGTGCGGCCAGTCGGTGCCCCACAGCACGCGGTCCGGGAACTCCTCGACCGTGCGGCGGCCGAAGGGCACGACGTCGGTGTAGGCGTGGCGTTCGCCGTCCAGCGCGGCCGGGCCGGTGACGGTGAGCCGCTCCGGGCAGGTCACCTTGACCCACACGTCGCCCGCCTCGACGAACCGCAGGAAGCGGGAGAACTCCGGTCCGTCCACCGGCTTCGTCACGTCCGGCCGGCCCATGTGGTCGATGACCAGCGGCGCCGGCAGCGAGGCGAAGAAGTCCTCCAGATCGGGCAGGTCGGCCGCCTCGAAGTACAGGACGATGTGCCAGCCCAGCGGGGCGATCCTCGCGGCGATGACCCGCAGGTCGTCCTCGGGCGCGGTGTCGACCAGCCGCCGCACGAAGTTGAACCGCACGCCCCGCACCCCGGCCTCGTCGAGGCGCCGCAGCTCCTCGTCGGTGACGTCGGGGCGGACGGTGGCGATGCCGCGGGCCAGGCCGCCGGAGGAGCGGACCGCGTCCACCATCGCCGAGTTGTCCGCGCCGTGGCAGGTGGCCTGCACGATGACGTTCCGGGAGACCCCGAGGCGGTCGCGGAGCGCGAACAGGTCGTCCTTGCCGCCGTCGCAGGGCGTGTACTTGCGCTCCGGCGCGAACGGGAACGCGGCCTGCGGTCCGAAGACGTGGCAGTGCGCGTCGACGGCGCCGTCCGGCAGGCGGAACTCGGGCTTCGACGGATCGGCGTACCAGTCGAGCCAGCCGGGGGTCTTGGGGGCGAGGGCGGACATATCGGGCGTTCCTTTCACGAGCTGTCCCGGGGCCGGGGTCCGGTGCGGGGTGCTCGGTGCGAAGCTCGCGGGCCGGACCTGAGGTCGGCGGGAGCGTTCGGGTGGGGCGGGTGCCGGTCGCGGAGGCGGGCGGCCGCGGGGCCGCGGGGCGACCTGGGCACCGGCCCCGGGCGACGACGGCCGGGGAGGGAACGGGGGGAACGGGGACGGGGGAGGGAAAGGGCAGGTGGGGGGTGGGGTGGGGGTGGGGGTGGTGTGACCGTACCCCCGCCCCCGGGGGGATCAGCGGCCCTGGCTCTTCAGCAGGGCGTCGAGTCGGGGGTAGACGGCGCGCGCGTTGTGTTCCTGGATCGCCGACAGGTGCTCGGCGGGCAGCTTCGCGGCCTCGACGTAGCGCCGGGTGTCGTCGAAGTGGAAGCCGCTGCACGGGTCGATGTCGCGGACCGCGCCGATCATCTCCGAGGCGAAGAGGATGTTCTTCGGCGGGACGACCTCAAGGAGCAGGTCGATGCCCGGCTGGTGGTAGACGCAGGTGTCGAAGAAGACGTTGTCCAGCAGGTGCTCCTCCGGCTCCGGCCTGCCGAGCGCCATCGCCAGACCGCGGAACCGGCCCCAGTGGTAGGGCACCGCGCCGCCGCCGTGCGGGATGACCAGCTTCAGGGTGGGGAAGTCCTTGAACAGGTCGCCCTGGAGCAGCTGCATGAACGCCGTGGTGTCGGCGTTGAGGTAGTGCGCGCCGGTGGTGTGGAAGGCGGGGTTCACGCTGGTGGAGACGTGCACCATCGCGGGGATGCCGTACTCCGTCATCTTCTCGTAGACCGGGTACCACGAGCGGTCGGTGAGCGGGGGAGCGGTCCAGCGGCCGCCCGAGGGGTCCGGGTTGAGGTTCAGCGCGACGGCGCCGTACTCCTCCACGCAGCGCACCAGCTCCGGGACGCAGGTGGCGGGGTCGACGCCCGGCGACTGCGGGAGCATGGCCGCCATGGCGAACCGCTCCGGGTAGAGGCGGCTGACCCGGTGGCACAGCTCGTTGCAGATCGACGCCCACTCGGCCGAGGTCTCGAACCCGCCGATGTGGTGGGCCATGAAGGAGGCCCGCGGCGAGAAGACCGTCAGGTCGATGCCGCGCTCGTCCATCAGCCTCAGCTGGTTGGACTCGATCGTCTCGCGCAGCTCGTCGTCGCCGATGACCAGGTCGGCGCGGGACGGTGCGGACGCCGGGTCCTGAACTCCGGCGATCTGCCGGTCCCGCCAGGCCGCCAGCGCCGGTGGAGCGGTGGTGTAGTGGCCGTGGCAATCGATGATCATGGCTGTTCCTGACTGCTGTGAGGGGTCGCCCCTGAGAGTGCGGTGAGGCGCGGGACCAGGTTCAACGTAACGGCCGACGAAATTGTTGACAATATGTTCCGGGAAAGTTTCCCGACGGGTCGCGGGCGGCCCGCGGACCGGTTCGGCCCTGCTGTGGGGCGGCTGCCGGGTGGCTTCCGGGCAGGGCGGGGCCGGTTCAGCGGGGTGGAGCCGGTGACGCGACCAGACGTCCCGCCGGTGCGGTACGGGGCCACGGACGCAGCCGCTCCAGTTGCCCGGCCAGGTCGAGCAGCAGCGCCTCCGACCCCGGCGGACCGACCAGCTGCACGGCCGCGGGCGCGCCCGAGGGCAGCGAACCGAACGGCACCGACATCGCGGGCAGCCCCGTCAGGTTCCACGGCGGCGTGAACGGCGAGAAGGCGGAGTCGGCCGCCAGGTTCCGCAGCCAGCCCCGCTCGTGCCACGGCTCCGCCCGGGGCGGACGCCGGGCCAGCGCCGGGGTGAGCAGCACGTCGTGACCGTCGAAGAACGGGTCGAGGCGGTACCGCAGCCGCTCCCGGGCCCGCCCGCCGCGTACCACGCCCGTCAGCGCCCGGCCGACCGCCGCGTGCACCCGCGTACGCCGCGCCAGCCGCCGCCGGTCCAGCCCGCGCGCGTCCGCGGCCGTGCCCGCCGTCCAGTGCGCCAGCGCGGTCAGCGTCAGGGACGCCGGGTAGGGCGGCTCCGCGCGCCGCACCTGGTGGCCCGCGCGCATCAGGACGCCGGCCGCCTCCCGCGCGGCGGCCGCGTACGGGGCGGCGACCGGGACCCCGGCTACGGGGCTGCGCAGCGAGAGCGCCACCCGGCGGCTGCCCGGGGCCCCGCGCGGCGGATCGCCGCCCGCCAGCACGGAGAGCGCCAGGCGCACGTCCTCGACCGTCGTCGCCAGCGGCCCGTTCTCCGCCAGGCCGAACCAGTCGCCGTCACCGATACCGGCCGGCACCACCCCGCGCCCCGGCTTGAGCGTGACCAGGCCGCAGGCGGCGGCCGGTATCCGCAGCGAGCCCATGCCGTCGTTGCCGAGCGCCAGCGGCACCATCGCGGCGGCCACCGCGGCGGCGCTCCCGCCCGACGAGCCGCCCGCCGAGCGCGCCGGGTCCCACGGATTGCGCGCGGTGCCGTGGACGCCGTCGGTGGTGGCGAAGACGCACAGCTCGGGGACGTTGGTCAGCCCGACGACCACCGCGCCCGCCGCCCGCAGCCGGGCCACGGTCTCGTGGTCGGCCGCCGCCGGGGTGTCCGGGGTGGCGGCGGAGCCGACGCGGCTGGACTCGCCGCGCACCGCGAGGTTGTCCTTGACCGCCACCGGGACCCCCGCCAGCGGCAGCGAGCCGAGGTCGCCGCGGGCGCCCACCTCGTCGGCCTCGGCGAGCGCGGCCCGCGCCCGCACGGTGCGGAACGCGCCGACCCGCCGGTCCAGGCGCTCGATCCGGGCGAGGTGTCCGGCCGCCACCTCCCGGGGCGTGGCCCGCTTCTCCCGTACGGCGGCGGCCAGTTCGGCGGCGGTCCGTCCGGCCCAGTCGCTCACGGCGATTCCTTCCGGTGTGGGGCCACTGGTGCGTACGCACGAGAACTGTGCCCGGACCACCCGGGTGCCGTCGAGGGGCCGGGCACGGATTTCTGTCACACAGGTACGCGTCCACCGGTCCCAGTGGTCCGATGACTTTGCCGTCCGATACGGGACGTACAGGGCATAACCCCAGTTCGAGGGGTGTCCGTACCGTCGAGAGGTCTGATAAATATGCGGGATCTGGTCGCTCACCTCCGAGGAGCCGCGTGCCCGCCACCGACGCCCGCATCACCGCCGTCGACACCTACGACATCCGGTTCCCCACCTCCCGTGAGCTGGACGGCTCCGACGCGATGAACCCGGACCCCGACTACTCGGCCGCCTACGTCGTGCTGCGCACCGACGGCGCGGCGGAGGGCCACGGCTTCGCCTTCACCATCGGGCGTGGCAACGATGTCCAGGTCGCCGCGGTCCACGCGCTGCGCGACCACGTCGTCGGCCGTTCCGTCGACGCGCTGTGCGCCGACCCCGGCACCCTCTACCGCGACCTCACCGGGGACAGCCAACTGCGCTGGCTCGGACCGGAGAAGGGCGTGATGCACATGGCGATCGGCGCGGTCGTCAACGCCGTCTGGGACCTGGCGGCGAAACAGGCCGGTAAGCCGCTGTGGCGGTTCCTCGCCGACGCCGAACCGGAGTGGCTGGTCCGCCAGATCGACTTCCGCTACCTCACCGACGCGCTCACCGCCGACGAGGCCCTGGAGCTTCTGCGCCGGGGCCGCAAGGACGCCGCCGCCCGCGCGGACCACCTGCTGGCCACCGGCTACCCCGCCTACACCACCTCCCCGGGGTGGCTCGGCTACGACGACGCCAAACTCACCCGGCTCGCCGAGCGGGCCGTCGCCGACGGCTTCCGGCAGATCAAGCTCAAGGTCGGCGCCGACCTCGACGACGACATCCGGCGCTGCCGCACCGCCCGCTCCGTGATCGGCCCGGACGTCCGCCTGGCGATCGACGCCAACCAGCGCTGGGACGTGCCCGAGGCGATCCGCTGGACCAACGCGCTGGCCGCGTTCGACGTGTACTGGATCGAGGAACCCACCAGCCCCGACGACGTCCTCGGACACGCGGCGGTGCGCCGGGCCGTCGCGCCGGTGAAGGTCGCCACCGGCGAACACGCCCAGAACCGCATCCTGTTCAAGCAGCTCCTCCAGGCCGGTGCCGTCGACATCGTGCAGATCGACGCGGCCCGGGTCGGCGGCGTCAACGAGAACCTGGCGATCCTGCTCCTCGCCGCCAAGTTCGGCGTGCCGGTCTGCCCGCACGCGGGCGGCGTCGGCCTCTGCGAACTCGTCCAGCACCTCGCGATGTTCGACTACGTCGCCCTGTCCGGTACCACCGAGGACCGGGTCATCGAGTACGTCGACCACCTCCACGACCACTTCCGGGACCCGGTGACGATCCGCGCGGGCCACTACACCGCTCCCACCGCGCCCGGCTTCTCGGCCGAGCTGCGGCCCGAGTCGATCGCCCGCTACACCTACCCCGGCGGCGCCTTCTGGACCGCCGACGCCGAGCGGGCCACCGCCGAGCAGGCGCGATGAACGACAGCGACAAGAGCGAAGGGCAGGCACGTTGAACGACTTCGAAGGGCTCAAGGCCCTGGTGACGGGCGGCGCCTCCGGCATCGGCCGGGCCACCGCCGAACTGCTGGCCGGGCGCGGCGCGGCCGTCGCCGTCCTGGACCGCGACATATCCACCGTGCGCGAACCGCTGCTCGGCCACCGGGCCGACGTCACCGACGACGCCTCCGTGCGCGAGGCCGTCACCGCCGCCGTCGCCGGACTCGGCGGCCTCGACGTCCTCGTCAACAACGCGGGCATCGGCGCGCAGGGCACCGTAGAGGACAACGACGACGCCGAGTGGCACCGCGTCCTGGACGTCAACGTCGTCGGCATGGTCCGCGTGGCCCGCGCCGCGCTGCCGCACCTGCGCGCGTCGGCGCACGCGGCGATCGTCAACACGTCGTCGATCGCGGCGACGGCGGGCCTGCCGCAGCGCGTGCTGTACAGCGCGACCAAGGGCGCCGTGCACTCCCTCACCCTCGCCATGGCCGCCGACCACGTCCGCGAGGGCATCCGCGTCAACTGCGTCAACCCCGGTACGGCGGACACCCCGTGGATCGGCCGGCTGCTGGCCCAGGCCCCCGACCCGGCCGCCGAACGCGCCGCCCTCGACGCCCGCCAGCCCACCGGCCGGCTGGTCACCGCCGACGAGGTGGCAGGCGCCGTCGCCTACCTCGCCAGCCCGCTCTCCGGCGCCACCACCGGCACCGCGCTCGCCGTCGACGGCGGCATGCAGGGCCTGCGGCTGCGCCCGGCGGAGCGGTGACCGCCCTCGGCCGGAGCGCCGTCACCGTCACCGGGCTCGGCTTCGGCTCCGCCACCCTCGGCAACCTCTACACCGAGGTCGGCGAGGAGCAGGCGTACGAGGCCGTCCAGGCCGCCTGGCAGCGGGGCGTCCGCTACTTCGACACCGCCCCGCACTACGGCCTCGGCCTCGCCGAACGGCGCCTCGGCGCGGCCCTGCGCGGCCGCCCCCGCGACGCGTACACCGTCTCCACCAAGGTGGGCCGCAGACTGGAACCGGTCCCGGCGGACGGGGACGACCTCGCCAACGGGTTCGCGGTGCCCGCCACCCACCGCCGGGTGTGGGACTTCGGCGCCGACGGCGTACGCCGCACCCTGGAGGCCAGTCTGGAGCGGCTGGGACTCGACCGGGTGGACATCGTCTACCTGCACGACCCCGACGACCACGCCGAGGAGGCGTTCGGCGAGGGCTACCCGGCGCTGGAGCGGCTGCGCGCCGAGGGAGTGGTCGGAGCGATCGGCGTCGGCATGAACCGGTCCGACCTGCTCGCCCGCTTCGTCCGCGACACCGACGTCGACGTGGTGCTCTGCGCCGGCCGCTACACGCTGCTCGACCAGGGCGCGCTGGAGGACCTGCTCCCGGCCGCCGCCGCACGTGGCACGTCCGTCGTCCTCGGCGGCGTCTTCAACTCCGGCCTGCTGGCGGACCCCCGGCCCGGGGCGTCGTACGACTACACCCGGGCACCGGCCGGACTGCTGGACCGCGCCCTGCGGCTGAAGTCCCTCGCCGAACGGCACGGCACCACCCTGCGCGCCGCGGCCCTGGCCTTCGGCGCCGCCCACCCGGCCGTCGCGGGCGTCCTGGTCGGCGTCCGGTCGGCGGCCGAGGCACACGACTGCGCCGACCGGTTCGCCGAACCGGTGCCCGCCGCGTTCTGGCGGGAGCTGAAGGAGAGGGGACTGCTCCCCGAGGCCGCCCCGGTGCCCTGAGGCGCACGGGCCGCACGGGCTCACGTCAGCCGCGTCGGCGGCAGGTACTCGCGCACGTACGTCCGCTCCCAGCAGGCGCCCGTCTCCCGCAGCTCCCGCCAGGTCGTGTACCGGTAGCGGAAGAGACGGGCGCGGACGTGCCGGGGCGGCGCGTCCGGCGGGAACGGCGAGCGGCGCAGCAGCCGCAGCGTGTCCCGGTCGTTCTCCAGCAGCCGCTCCACGAAGGCGGTGAACCACGGCCCGGCGTACGCGGGCGACAGCGCGGCGAACCACATCATCCAGTCCAGCCGCAGGTGGTACGGCGCGAACTGGCGCGGCCAGCGCCGGGGGTCACCGGGCTTGCCCTTGAACTCGTACTCCCGCCAGTCACCGTCCTCGCGCGGCACCTCGTCCGTGGTGCCCTCGACCACCACCTCGTAGCGGACACGGCTGACGCTGCCGAACGCCCCGTAGGTGTTGACCAGGTGCAGCGGGTCGAAGGAGCGGTTTATCGTCTGGCGCCGGGAGAGCATGTTGCGCACCGGCCGGTGGCTGAGGAACAGCAGCAGCGCGGCCACCGCCAGGACGAGGACCTCGTACCAGAGCGGAGCGCCGGGCACCGGCGGCGGATCGGCGGGGAACCCGATCACGGACAGCGCCAGCACGATCGTCAGCCAGTTCAGCCAGGAGAAGTTCCCCGACAGCACCAGCCACAGCTGGGTGACGGCCATCAGCGCGGCGGCCGCCGTCGCCACCGGCCGCGGGGTGAACAGCAGGAACGGCACCACCAGCTGGGTGACGTGGTTGGCCGCCACCTCCACCCGGTGCAGCGGCCGCGGCAGCCGGTGGAAGAACCAGCTCAGCGGCCCCGGCATCGGCTGGGTCTCGTGGTGGTGGTCCAGGCAGGTGAGCTTCCGCCAGCACGCGTCGCCGCGCATCTTGATCAGCCCCGCCCCGAACTCCACCCGGAACAGCAGCCAGCGCAGCAGGAACAGCACCACGACCGGCGGCGCCACCTCGTCGTTGCCGAGGAGCACGGCGACGAAGCCGGTCTCCAGGAGCAGCGACTCCCAGCCGAAGCCGTACCAGGTCTGGCCGACGTTCACGATCGACAGGTACAGCGCCCAGGGGAGGAGCCACAGTCCCATCGCCGCCCACAGCGGCACCAGCGAGTCCACCCCCGCGAGGAGCGCCGCCGCCACCGCGCACCCGGTCCAGGCACACCCGGCGAAGAGCCGGTCCGAGTAGCGCCAGTGGAACAGGCTGGGCGCCCGCCGGAACGGCACCCGCGCCGTGAACCGGGGCACCGGCAGCATCCCGCGCTCGCCGATCAGCGCCCGGAACTGCAGGGCCGCCGTCAGGAACGCCACCAGGTACACGGCGGCCAGCGCCTTCTGGAAGACCAGCCGGGCGGTCCAGTACTCCGGCGCGACGAACCACTCCACGGCCCTGCCCTCCCTCCTGCGGTGACGCGTCCCACGCCACGGTGCTGGTCCTGTTCCCCGTTCCGGCCGGATCCTCCCGCCCCCGGGCCGCGGACGACCGCGACGGGCCGCCGCCGACGACCGCGACGAGTCGAGGAATCGGACAATTGCTGGCAAGGTGGGGATCATGGCTGATCGGGGAGCGAGCGCCCTGTCCCTCCCGGACGACTGGCCCGCCCACCCGGAACCGGTCCTGGCGCTCAACCGCATGGGCAGCTTCGACTGGGACCTGCGACGCGGCCAGTTCCACATGGACGCCCAGGCCCACGAGATCTTCGACCTGCGCCCGGACGAGTTCGACGGGGACCCGGGGAGCCTCGGCGTGCGCGTCCCGCGGGCGGAGGGCGCCCGCCTGGACGCCCTCGTCGCCCAGGCCATCAAGGACGGCAGCGAGAACTACGGCGCCTACTTCCGCCTCCGCTGCCGCGACGGCCACCTGCGCTGGACCCACACCCAGGGCTACATCCGGCGCGACGACACCGGCCGCCCCTGCCGCATCATCGGCATCGTCCGCGACGCCACCCAGGAGCTGAGCGAGATCGAGACGCGCGGCGAACGGGCGCTGCGCGACGCCGCCCGCCGCCGGCACACCGACGTCGTGGAGGTCGCCACCGCGGCCCTCGCCCACGCCCGGACCGTGGACGACGTCATCGACGTCCTCAAGGACACCGACGGCCTCACCCGGCTGGGCGCCACCAGCCTCGTGATGGGCCTGGTCGAGGCGGGCCGCATCCGGCTCGTCGCCGACGGCCCCGAGAACAGCTTCGTCCCCGGCACCCGCGTCACCCGGATCGACGAGCCCTACCCGATGAGCGAGGTGGTAAGGACCCTCGGCCCCCGGTTCATCGAGTCGCCCGAGGAGTTCGCCGAGCTGTACCCCGTGCTGTGGCCGCACATCACCCACCTCGACATCACCTCGGCGGCCTACCTCCCGCTGATCGCGCAGGCCCGTCCCGTCGGCGCCATCGGACTCCTCTACAGCGACCGGCGCGGCTTCTCCCCCGAGGACCGCGCCGTCCTGATCGCGCTGGGCAGCAGCATCGCGCAGAGCCTGCAACGGGCCATGCTCTACGAGCAGGAGATGGACCTCGCCGCCGGGCTCCAGCAGGCGATGCTGCCGCGCACCATCCCGAGCGTCCCCGGCTGCGACGTCGCCGTCCGCTACCGCGCCGCCACCATCGGCGGCACCCTCGGCCGCGACATCGGCGGCGACTGGTACGACCTGATCCCGCTGCCCGGGGGCACTCCCTCCGGGGGAGGGCGGGTCGGCGCCGTCATCGGCGACGTCCAGGGCCACGACACGCACGCCGCCGCCGTCATGGGCCAGCTCCGCATCGTGCTGCGCGCCTACGCCGCCGAGGGCCACAACCCGGCCACCGTCATGGCCAGGGCCTCCGTCTTCCTCCACGAACTCGACACCGACCGGTTCGCCACCTGTCTGTACGCCGAGGCCGACCTGGCCACCGGCGTCGTACAGGTCGTCCGCGCCGGGCACATCGACCCGCTGGTGCGGGACGCGGACGGCGCCTGCCGCCGGATCCCCGTGGCCGGCGGGCTGCCGCTCGGCCTGTCCGCCGAGTTCGGGCGGCTTGCCTACCCCGTCTCCACCCTCGAACTGGACCCCGGCTGCACCCTGCTGCTCTGCACCGACGGCCTCGTCGAGCAGCCCGGCGCGGACCTCGGCGACGGCGTCCGGGCGCTCGCGGCGACCGTCGCCGCCGGCCCCGAGGACGTCCGCGACCTCGCCGACCTGCTGATCCACGAGGCCGAGGAGCGCGACGGCGAGGACGACGTGGCGCTGCTCCTGCTGCGCCGCCGGGAGCCGGACGCGCCGCGCTCCGGCGGCCGGCTCCAGCAGCACGTGGCCCCCGGCGACCCCGAGGCCCTCGCCGAGGCCCGCCACCTGATCCGCGCCGCGGTCGTCGCCTGGGGCGCCGAGGAACTGGGCGACGAGATCGAGCTGGTCGCCGACGAGCTGATCACCAACGCGCTGACGCACACCGAGGGCGCCGCGGTCGTCACCCTCCGGGTCCTCACCGGCGTCGACCGCCGACTGCGCGTCGAGGTCGAGGACACCTCCAGCGCCCTGCCGCGCCGCCGCGACTCCGGCGAGTCCGCGGTCTCCGGCCGTGGCCTGCTCCTGGTGGAGCTGCTGGCCGACGGCTGGGGAGTGGAGGCACGCGGCGGCGGCAAGTGCGTGTGGTCGGAGTTCCCCGTCCTGCGCCGTGAGGCCCGAGAGGCGCGTGAGGTCCGCGAGGGCTAGCCCGCCTGGTGCTGTCGGTGGTGGGTGGCACCCTGGACACATGCCCGAACTGCCCGAGGTCGAGGCGCTCAGGGAGTTCCTGACCGAGCACCTCACCGGCCACGAGATCGTCCGCACCCTGCCCGTGGCGATCAGCGTCCTGAAGACCTACGACCCGCCGCTCACGGCTCTTGAGGGCCGTACCGTCGCCGCGGTGCACCGGTACGGCAAGTTCCTCGACGTGGCGACCGAGGGCGGCCCGCGCCTGGTGACCCACCTGGCCAGGGCCGGCTGGCTGCACTGGAAGGACCGCCTCCCCGACGGCGTGCCCCGCCCCGGCAAGGGGCCCCTCGCGCTGCGCGTCGCCCTGGAGACCGGCGCGGGCTTCGACCTGACGGAGGCGGGCACGCAGAAGCGCCTCGCGGTGTACGTCGTACGCGACCCGGCGGAGGTGCCCGGCGTGGCCCGGCTCGGCCCCGACCCGCTCGCCGACGACTTCGACGAGGCCCGCCTGGCCGCCCTTCTCGACGGCGAGCGGCGGCAGCTCAAGGGGGCCCTGCGCGACCAGAGCCTGATCGCGGGCGTGGGCAACGCCTACAGCGACGAGATCCTGCACGCCGCCAGGATGTCCCCGTTCAAGCTGGCCGCGTCGCTCACCCCGGACGAGACGGCCCGGCTGTACACGGCCCTGCGCGACACCCTCACCGAGGCCGTCGACCGCTCCCGGGGCGTGGCGGCGGGCCGCCTCAAGGCCGAGAAGAAGAGCGGCCTGAGGGTGCACGGCCGTACGGGTGAGCCCTGTCCGGTGTGCGGCGACACCGTCCGGGAGGTCTCCTTCAGCGACTCCTCGCTCCAGTACTGCCCGACCTGCCAGACGGGCGGCAAGCCACTGGCGGACCGGCGGCTGTCCCGGCTGCTGAAGTGAGCGGACGGTACGGTATGTGCGAAATAAAGGACGAAAGTCCTGAATAGGGGCAGGGGGGGCGGGCAGACCGGTCAAGGCCGCAGACAGCGTGACCGAGCCCACAGCGAGGAACCCCCAGCATGCCGACCGACGTCGCCGCCCCGGACACCGTCACCGCCGCCCTCGCCCGCTTCGCCGCGCTGGACGAGGGCCCAGCGAAGGAGCGGCTCCAGGAGGAGCTGATGCGCGCGTGGCTGC
This sequence comes from Streptomyces sp. CRN 30, assembly GCF_034105845.1. NCBI lineage: Bacteria > Bacillati > Actinomycetota > Actinomycetes > Kitasatosporales > Streptomycetaceae > Streptomyces > Streptomyces sp. CRN 30. Next base: position 14,796 of record NZ_JAVRHI010000207.1, read on the forward strand.
CGCTGGCCCACCGGCTGGCCGCCCGCTACCGGGACCGCGGCGAGGCGGCCGAGGACCTGCGCCAGGTCGCCGCCCTCGGGCTGCTCACCGCGCTCCGCCGCTACGACCCCGGGCGCGGGCCGTTCGAACCCTTCGCCGTCCCCGCCGTCCGGGGCGAGCTGCGCCGCCACTTCCGCGACCGCAATCAGGACCTGCGCGTGCCGCGCCGGGTCCAGGAGCTGCGCAACACCGTCCGCGCCGCCTACGTCGAACTCGCCCTCAGGCCCGGCGGCCCCCGCCCCGCCGTCGCCGACCTCGCCCGGCACACCGGGCTCGCCGCGGCGGACGTACGCGAGGGCATGGCCGCCCTGGAGAGCTACCGCGCCCTGTCCCCGGGCGCCCCCGGCCGGGAGGGTGCCGCCGACGGTGACACGCCGGGCCTCGACGGTGACACGCCGGGCCTCGTCGCCGCCCTCGGCCAGCCCGACGCGGCCTTCCGGCTCGTCGTCGACCGGGAGAGCGTCAAGGAGGCGGTGCGGCGGCTGCCCCCGCGTGAGCGCGCCATCCTCTACCTGCGCTTCTTCGAGGACTGGCCGCAGAGCCGGATCGCGCGGCAGATGGGCATCTCCCCGATGCGCGTCTCCCGGCTGCTGGGCCGGACCTGCGCCCGGATACGCCGGGAGACGCTCGGCGCGCGGTGAGGGGCGCCCGGCGCCCGGACGCGCCCGGCACGCCGTGCGGGTCATCCGGCGTCCAGCGCCACCAGCTTCTCGCCGCCGGCGGTCCGGACCTCGTAGCGGGCGATCTCGTGCGGGTGCAGGGCCGCGCCGCCCCGCACGGTGTTCGGCCGGGCGTCGTGCCGGGGCACGCTCCAGCTGGTGACGGTCGTCTCCGAGCCGTCCCGGCCGACGGCGACGAGCCGGCAGGCGCGCGGGCCCGCCGCGTCCTTGACCTCGATCTCCACGCCGCTGCCCCAGGGCCGGTTCTCGGCCGTCACGCGGGCCCAAACGCCCGAGCGCTCGTCGGTGGCCGCGACCCGCACCGCCCCGTCGCCGCGCGCCGCGAGGAGTGCGGCGCCGGGTGCGGCGGCGACGCACACGGCTGCCGCCACCGCCGCGCACCACAGCCTGCGCCGCGCGGCCCGGTGCCGTGCCGTCACCTCGGCCAGGAGCCGGTCGAGGAACCGGGGACCGGGCCCCGCCATCGGGTGCACGGCCCGCGGCGTGGCCGTGCGGTAGAGCATCAACTGCCGGGCGGCCGGACGGAATCCGGCCACCGCGGCCGCGCAGTGCGCGCACCCCGTGAGGTGGTCCTCGAAGCGGAACGCGTCCGCCTCGTCGAGCACGCCGAGCGCGTAGGCGCCCGCGTCACGGTGGCTCTCCAGGGACCTCATCGCCGCATCCTCGTGCCGTCGGGTGGGAGGCGTCTCCTCCTCCCACCCGTACGCACCGCGCCGCCGAAAGACTCACACCGCGACCCAATCGCAACCTGATGATTCGGAGCCCTCCGCGCCGCGGATGGGTCCCCGCCGGAGAACAGTTCGAACAACCGCGTCGGAGGCGGGCGCGGGCGGGCGTTCAGAACAGGTGGATGGCGAGGTGGCCGAGGGGCAGACCCAGCTGCCAGGCCGGTGTCCACACCTTCGGGCCCTCGTCCTCACCGGTCCCCGGGGCACCGCCCGGCACCGCGTTCAGGTCCGGTGCGAGCAGCTCCGTCTCCTGGAGCCAGCGCCACGCCTCCCGGGCGAGTACGAGGTCCGCGGGGGTCCGCCCGGCCGGGCCCGCGGCCTGAGTCAGACACGCGCGGACCCACTCCTGCCACGGCTGGTCGTACGCGGTCAGGGACAGCCAGGTCTCCAGCCGGGACACGACCTGGACGCCGCACAGGTCGCCGTCGGTGTCGGACAGGAAGACGGTCAGCGCCAGGGCGTAGCGGCCCGCGCGGAACTCGAAGGACGTCGGCGGCATCAGATCGCCGGTGCGCAGCAACTCGTCGGCGACGTACTCGGCGTACAACCACGCCATGGGGACGGTCAGTTCGCCTCCGTCCCCGCGCGAGCCGCTTCCGTCGTCACCGTCGTCCGCGCTCTCGTGACCTCTGTGCAGCATCCCTTCCTGCCTTCCTCCGGTGCGTGTGCCTCGCCCCACCCGGACCCTGCCGAGGGCCCCGTCCGGAACACGGATGAGGACAGCCGATTACTCAACCGGGGTCCACGGCAAGGCGCTTTACGGAGGCTTGACCGAGGGGTCGGTTTCACCGCAGGTCGGCGGCGTACCCCGGCAGCACCCGACGCAGGGCGCGCAGCGCGTAGAACGCGCGGGACTTCACGGTACCGGCCGGTATGCCCAGGGTCGCCGCCGCTTCCGCCACGCTCGCCCCCTGGAAGTACACGAGCACCAGGACTTCACGGTGCTCCGGTGTGAGAGTCTTCACGGCCTCGCGGACGTCGAGCGCGGCGGCGGCCCGCTCGGCGTGGTCGGCGCAGGAGGGCGCGTTCTCCAGGGCGGCGTCGCCGACCTCGGCGGGCCGCGCCTGCCGGGCCCGGCGCGCGTCGATCGCCAGCCGCCGGGCCACGGTGAGCAGCCAGGGCCGTACGGAGGCGAAGTCGCCGGCGCGCAGCGCCTCGGGGTGCTGCCAGGCGCGGACGAGGGTCTCCTGCAACAGGTCCTCGGCGCGCTGCCGGTCGCCGTCGCACAGCCGCAGCAGCAGCCCGAACAGCGGCCGGCCGTGCTCCCGCTGCAGCGCGACGAGCTCGTGCTCGGCGGTCGTCCCGTGGGTGAGGGTGATTCCGGCCGTCATGGCCGTATGGCATCGCAGGGGGCCGTCCGCGGACAGGGGAGGCGCACGGGTGTGCGGCGGACGGTCGATCGCGTTCGACGAACGGTGCGACGAACGGTCGTCCACGGTCCGCGAGCGGTCCGTGGGTGGTCCGTGAGTGGTCCGCGAGCGGTCCGGCCGTGCCGGTCGATGCGGGCCGGACGGCCTAAAGGGCGTGTCGGAGCCGTCCGCCGAAGGCCGGGACTCCTTACCTGTTTGTGTGTAAATCTGATTTTTGATCCGTCCTGAGCACACCGGGGTGAACGGATGATCACACGCAGCCGACAGGTGGCCCTGGCCCTGACCGCCGTCCTCACCGCGGGGGCGGCCTGCCAGGCCCACGACGACGAGCCGCCGGGCCGCCACGCCCCGCCGGCCGCCCGGGAGCGGGACACCGGCGGCTTCACGCTCGTCGCCTCCGGCGACGTGCTGCCGCACGACTCGGTCATCGAACGGGCCCGCTTCGACGCGGGCGGCGCCGGACACGACTTCCGCCCGATACTGGCCGGGATCGCCCCCGTCGTCTCCCGGGCCGACCTCGCCCTGTGCCACATGGAGACCGTGTACGGCGCGGACGGCGACTACTCCGGGTACCCGCTCTTCAAGTCCCCGCCCGAGATCGCCGCCGGACTCGCGGCCACCGGATACGACGGTTGCTCCACCGCCTCCGACCACACCCTCGACGACGGCGCGGACGGTGTCCGCCGCACCCTGGACGCCCTGGACCGGGCCGGGGTCCGGCACGCTGGGTCCGCCCGCACCGAACAGGAGGCGCGCACCGTCACGGTGATGCGCGCGGGCGGGGCCCGGGTCGCCCACCTCGCCTACACCTACGACACCGACGGGCACCCGCTGCCCGACGGACAGCCCTGGGCGGTGAACATCACCGACGAGCGGCGCGTCGTCGCCGACGCCGCCGCGGCGCGGAAGGCCGGCGCCGACGTGGTCGTGGTGTCCCTGCACTGGGGCACCGAGTGGCAGGAGGCACCGGACGACCGGCAACTGGAGCTGGCCCGGACCCTCACCGCCGCCCGCACGGGCGGACGCCCCGCGATCGACCTGATCCTCGGCACCCACGCGCACGTCCCGCAGGCGTACGAGAAGGTCAACGGCACGTGGGTGGTCTACGGGACGGGCGACCAGGTCGCCGGGGAGATGGCCGACGGCGAGGGGGCGGCCGACCCGCGCGGCAACCAGTCGACGCTCGGCCGCTTCACCTTCGCCCCGCCCGCCCGGCCCGGCGGCCGCTGGGAGGTCACGAAGGCGGAGTTCGTCCCGCAGCTCTTCGACGTCGACGCGGGCCGGGTGATCGACCTCAACCGGGCCCTCGCCGGGGGCGCGGAGGTCACCGCGGTGCGCGACCGCATCCGGTCGGTGGTGCTCGCGCGGGGCGCGGCGAAGGACGGGCTGGTGATGGGGGAGTAGCGGGCGGGGGTGGGGCGGCTACGGCACCACCGTCACCGGCCACCGCCCCGCCTTCACCAGGCGTACCGCCACCGAGCCCACTATCCGGTGCCCCGCCTGCTCGGACGCCCCGACCACCACCGCGTCCGCCTTCAGGTCGTCGGCCGCCTTGCGCAGGCCGGTGAACGGGTCGCCGCGGAACGTGTGGAACTCCCAGCGCACCTCGAAGATCCCCTTGACCTGCTCGGTCGCCTCCCGGATGTGGGCCACCAGGTCCTCGGCGATCTCGTCGGTGGTCTCCGCGACCGGCGCCCCCAGCGACGCCCCCGCCGCCAGCATCGGCTGGACGTACACGACGGCCAGCAGCGCGTGCTGCCGCCGGGCCAGGCCGCCGGCGTAGGCCGCCGCGCGCAGCGAGGAGTCGGAGCCGTCCACGCCGACCAGGACGACCTTCGGTCCGTCCGTGCCGCGCTCGAAGCGATGGGGGGAGTGCTGCTGTTCCGTCACGCGGCGAGGCTATCGGACGCGTCGGCACACCCCCGGAGCTGGGCCGGGCGGGTGGATTCGTGCGGCCGCACCGGTGCCGCACTGGTGGGTCGGTCCGCGACCGGGCGACTGATGAGTCCATGAAGACGGATCAGTTGCTCACGCGACGCGGGGCGTTGTTCGCCGCGGCCGCCGCCGTGGGGGCGGCCGGCACCGCCGGGGTGATCGGGGCGGTCTCGGGGCAGGCGCCGGTCCGGCCGGCCGCCCCCGCTCCG
>NZ_JAVRHI010000208.1:0-38453 GCF_034105845.1 Streptomyces sp. CRN 30
CGCGGCCGTACGGGATCGGTCTCGCCGCCGTCGCCGCGTGGGCGCGGGAGCTGGCGGCCGAGGTCGAGCGGGGCGGCGGTCCCGTGGACGCGGCGGCGCGGGCGCCCCGGCTGAGTGACTGAGCGGCCGGGTGGCTGAGCGGAGCCGGGGGCGGTGGTGGTGTCCGCCGCGGCTTACGGCAGACTCGGACGCGTGCGGAAGATCCATGTCATCGGTATCGGCGCGGGCGACCCCGAGCAGCTGACCCTCCAGGCGGTGCGGGCCATGCGGGGCACCGACGTCTTCTTCGTCCTGGACAAGGGCGAGGTGAAGGCCGACCTCACGCGGCTGCGCCGGGACATGCTCGACGCGCACGTACCCACGGGGACGTACCGGGTCGTCGAGGCCCGGGACCCGGAGCGGGACCGGACGGCGGGCGGTGCCTCCTACTCCCCCGCGGTCGGCGACTGGCGTTCGGCCCGCGCCGACGTCTACGAGGGGCTGATCGCCGGGGAACTGGGCGAGGACCAGGTCGGGGCCTTCCTCGTGTGGGGCGATCCGGCGCTGTACGACAGCACCCTCGGGATTCTGGAGGAGGTGCTGGGGCGGGGCGCGGTGGAGTTCACGTACGACGTCGTGCCCGGCATCAGCAGTGTGTCCGCGCTGGCCGCCCGGCACCGTACCGGGCTGAACCGGGTCGCGCGGCCCGTGCAGATCACCACCGGGCGGCGCCTGGCCGGTGAGGGTTTCCCCGACGGGGTGGACGACGTCGTGGTGATGCTGGACGCGCGGCAGGCGTTCCGGCAGTACGCCGGTGAGGACATGCACATCTACTGGGGTGCCTATCTCGGCACCCCGGACGAGATCCTCGTCTCGGGACCGGTCGCCGAGGCGGCGCCCCGGATCGAGCGGCTGCGGGCCGAGGCCCGGGAGCGCAAGGGCTGGATCATGGACACGTACCTGCTGCGCCGCGGCCCCGGGGACGGCTGACCCCTCCCCGGGCGGACGTCCCCCACATGCGTGGCCCCGGCACCGGTGTGATCGTGGCCGTGTGACAGTCGCCGAGGAAACGCCACGGACCGCAGCCGCCCAGCCGCCCGTGCTGGACCGGCGGCGGCGCAACGTCGTCTTCGCCACCATCGTGCTGGGCATGCTGCTCGCGGCCCTGGACCAGACGATCGTGGGTACCGCCCTGCCGACGATCGTCTCGGACCTCGGCGGCGCCGAGCACATGTCCTGGGTGGTCACCTCCTACCTGCTCGCCGAGACCGTCGCCACGGTGCTGGTCGGCAAGTTCGGTGACCTCTTCGGCCGCAAGATCGTCTTCCAGATCTCGGCGATCGTGTTCATCGTGGGCTCGTTCCTGTGCGGGCTCGCCACGAACATGCCCCTGCTGATCGTCTGGCGGGCGATGCAGGGCGTCGGCGCCGGCGGGCTGATGGTGACCGCGATGGCGCTGATCGCCGACGTGATCCCGCTGCGCGAGCGCGGCAAGTACCAGGGCGCCATCGGCGCGGTGTTCGGCGTGTCGACGGTCATCGGTCCGCTGCTCGGCGGGCTCTTCACCGACCACCTGTCGTGGCGGTGGGCGTTCTACGTCAACGTGCCGATCGCGATCGTCGTCGTGCTCGCCGCCGCCCGGACCATCCCGGTGGTGAAGTCGGCGGTCCGGCCGGTCATCGACTACCTGGGCATCGCGCTGGTGGCGGTCGGCGCGAGCGCGCTGATCCTCGCCACGAGCTGGGGCGGCAACCAGTACGCCTGGGGCTCGCCGGTCATCATCGGCCTGTTCGCGGGCGGGTTGATCGCGCTCGCGCTGTTCTGCCTGGTGGAGACCCGGGCGGCCGAGCCGATGCTGCCGATGAAGCTCTTCCGCAACCCGGTCTTCACGGTCTGCTCGATCCTCAGCTTCATCGTCGGCTTCGCCATGCTCGGCGCGATGACGTACCTGCCGAGCTACCTCCAGTACGTCGACGGCGACTCGGCGACGGTGTCGGGGGTGCGGACCCTGCCGATGGTCGTCGGGCTGCTGGCCTTCTCCGTCTTCAGCGGCACCGTGGTCAGCCGGACGGGCAAGTACCGGCTCTTCCCCGTCGCCGGCGCGCTGGTGATGGCGTTGGGGCTGTGGCTGATGTCCCGGATGGGTCCGTCCACCGGCGCGGCGCTGGAGTCGCTGTACATGTTCGTGCTGGGCGCCGGCATCGGACTGTGCATGCAGGTGCTGGTCATCGCCGTGCAGAACACCGTCGACTACGCCGACCTCGGCACCGCCACCTCGGGCGTCACCTTCTTCCGTACGCTCGGCAGCTCCTTCGGCACCGCCGTCTTCGGCACGATCTACGCCAACGCCCTCACCCCCAACCTGCGGGACGGGGTCGCCGAGGCGGCGGCCACGGGGGTGGCGGACCCGGCCTCGATCGGCCGGGCGGCGACCAGTCCGGAGGGCGTGCACGACCTGCCGTCGCAGGCGGCGGGCCCGGTCATCGACGCCTACGCGGACACCATCCAGACCGTCTTCCTGTGGACGGTGCCGGTGGCGGCCCTCGGCTTCGTGGTCGCCCTCTTCCTCAAGCAGGTCCAGCTGCGCGACAGCGCGCGGGCCGGCTCCACCGACCTGGGCGAGGGTTTCGCGCAGCCGAACGACACCGACTCGCGCCGGGTGCTGGAATCGTCCGTGGGGAAAATCATCGGCACCACTCGGCTGGACACCGCGCGGCGGATCATCTCCGCGAGCGACACCCGGCTGGACCCCGCGGGGGCGTGGGCGGTGATGCAGGTCGAGCTGTTCACGCGGCTGGTCGGGCACGCCGGGCTCGGTCTGATCGCCGCGCGGCACCGGGTGCCGCCGGAGGTGCTGCTGCCGGTCTTCGACCGCATGGTGGACGAGGGGTACCTGACCCGGGACGGTTCGCTGCTGTCGCACACCGCGGCCGGTGCCCGGGAGGCGGCGGTGATCGGCCGGGCCTGGACCTCCTGGCTTGAGGACCGGGTGGAGCGGGACATCGGGCGGCCCAGCGACGCGGAGGTGCGGGCCGCGGTCGACTCGATCGCCAAGCGGCTGCTGGTCGAGGACCTGAGCAGTGGGATGCCGGCGCGGGTGCGGCAGCCGGTGGGCGCGACCATGGGGGCCTGACCTCAGGACCTGAGGATGTCAGGGTCTCAGGGGCCAGGGCCCCAGGGCCTCAGCGCAGGAGCAGTTGGAGGCCGCCCAGTACGGTCGCCGCGATGACCAGCCGTTCGAACAGCCGCTGGTTGATCCGGTCCACGGCCCACTTGCCGAGCAGCGCCCCCGGCACCACGAACAGCACGAGCGCCGCGTCGAGGAGCAGCGAGTACCCGTCGATCAGTCCCAGGCCCACGCTGAACGGCAGCTTGGAGACGTTGACTATCAGGAAGAAGAAGGCGGAGGTGCCGAGGAAGCCGAGCTTGCGGAAGCCGGCCGAGAGCAGGTACAGCGACATCACCGGGCCGCCCGCGTTGGCGACCATGGTGGTGAAGCCGCCGAGCACACCGTAGGAGCGGGCCTTCAGGCGTCCGGAGCGGGTGGCGGCCCCGTCGGCCTCCGGGGGCTCGGGCGCCTCGGCCGTCCGCCGCCGCCACACCGTCACCCCGGCCATCACCAGCAGGATCGCGCCGATGGACATCCGTACGGCGCCGTCGCCGGCCCACATCAGGAAGAGGGTGCCGGCGACCACACCGGCCCCGACCGCGGGGAAGAGCCGCCAGAGCGTGGGCCAGTGCGCGTGCCGCCGGTAGGTGAGGACGGCGAGGACGTCCCCGGCGATCAGGATCGGCAGCAGGACGCCGGTGGAGGCGCGGGCGGGCAGCAGCGCCGCGAAGATCGCGAGGCTGACGGTGTTGGCCCCGCTCACGGCCGTCTTGGAGAAGCCGACGAGCAGGGCCGCGAGGGCCAGTCCCGCGAACCCCCAGCCGGTGAGGTGCCAGTGCGTCATCATGTCCATTACGGGACCCGATGCTATGCGCGCCCGGCCGGCGGCGGCACAGCCGTCTCGCCCGGCGGTCACCCGACACCGGTCGCCCCCTGGCAGTCACCCGGCAACGGTCACCCCACGGCGGTCACCCGACGGGGGTGTACCGTGCCCGCAGCTCCCGCTTGAGCACCTTCATGCTGGGGCCGAGCGGCAGCGCGTCGGTGAACTCCACGCGGCGCGGGTACTTGTGCCGGCCGAGGTGCTCCTTGGACCACTCGGTGATCCCGGCGGCGTCCGGCTCGGTGCCGGGCGCGGGGACGACGACGGCGCAGATCTCCTCGCCGTGCAGGTCGTCCGGGAGTCCGATGACGGCGACCTGGGCGATGCCGGGGTGGCGGGCGAGGACCTCCTCGACCTCGCGCGGGTAGACGTTGTAGCCGCCGCGGATGATGACGTCCTTCTTGCGGTCGACGATGCGCAGGAACCCCTCGTCGTCCTTGGTGCCGAGGTCCCCGGTGCGGAACCAGCCGTCGGCCATGGCCTCGGCGGTGGCCTCGGGGCGGCCGAGGTAGCCGGAGAAGACGTTGTGGCCGCGGACGACGACCTCGCCGAGTGCGCCGGGCGGCAGGAGTTCGACGCGGCCCTCGACGTCGGCGCGGGCGATCTCGACGTCGACGCCCCACAGCGGGTGGCCGATGGTGCCGGGTTTCGCGCCGAACGCCGGCTGGTTGACGGCCGCCGCCGGGGAGGTCTCGGAGAGTCCGTACCCCTCGTAGATCCTGGCGCCGAAGGCTTCCTCGAACCGTTCCAGGACGGCGACCGGCAGGGAGGCGCCGCCGGAGACGCAGACGCGCAGGGCGGGCAGGGCCTCGGCGCCGGCCGCCGCGGCGGCGAGGGCGACGAACATGGTGGGCACGCCGTGGAAGGTGTCGACCTTCTCCCGGACCATCAGTTCCACGGCCCGCGCGGCGTCGAAGCGGGGCAGCAGCACGAGGGTGGCCCCGGCGCGCCAGACGGAGTTCATGGAGACGGTCTGGCCGAAGGCGTGGAAGAGCGGCAGGGCGCCGAGGGCGATGTCCTCGGGCCGGATGTCGTTGGCGTCGAAGGCGTTGACGGTCGCGTTCATCACCAGGTTGAAGTGGCTGAGCAGGGCGCCCTTGGGGACGCCGGTGGTGCCGCTGGTGTAGAAGACGACGGCCGGGTCGTCGGCGTCGCGGGTGACGTACGACGGCAGCGGTGCGGCGTCGGCGGCGAGCTTCGCGAACTCCTCGCCGAGGACGACGACCCGTACCCCGGCGGCGCGGGCCGCGGCCGTGCCGGTCTCCGCCTGCGCCGGGTGACAGAGCAGCAGGGTGCTGCCGCTGTCCGTGAGGACGTGCTCGACCTCCTCGGCGGAGAGCAGCAGGTGGACGGGGACGACCACGCCGCCCGCCGCGGCGATCGCGTAGTACGCCTGCGGGAACTCGGCGGTGTTGGGCGCCATCAGCGCGACCCGGTCCCCGGGCCGGACGCCGAGACCGGCGAGCGCGCCGGCGCGGGCCAGGGCGTTCTGCCACACCTGGCCGAACGTGAGCCGCAGGTCGCCTTCGACCAAGGCCTCCTTGTGCGGGCGGCGCCGGGCGTTCTCGGCGAGGATCGCGGCGACGGAGAGGGTTGCCATCGGGTGTTGCTCCGTTTCCTTGCGGCTCTGCGGGGGCGGGAGGATCGTGCGGGTCTTCCGTGAAGTCCGTGGATTCCGTGAAGTCCGTGAAGTCCGTGGATTCCGTGGATTCCGTGGATTCCGCGGGTGGGGTCAGCTCCGTTCGACGAGGACCGCGCTGCCCTGTCCGACACCGACGCACATGGTGGCCAGCCCGCGGGCCGCTCCCGTGTGCCGCATGCGGTGGAGCAGGGTGGTGAGGATGCGGGCGCCGGAGCAGCCGAGCGGGTGGCCGAGGGCGATGGCGCCGCCGTAGGGGTTGACCAGTTCGGGGTCGATGCCCAGCTGGTCGACGCAGGCGAGGGCCTGGGCGGCGAACGCCTCGTTGAACTCGGCCTCGTCGAGGTCGTCGATGCTCCACCCGGCGCGGGCGAGGACCTTGCGGGTGGCGGGGACCGGGCCGATGCCCATGACGTCGGGGTGGACGCCGGCCGAGCCGCCTGCGACGTAACGGCCGAGGGACTCCAGGCCCAGTTCCTCCAGGGCCTCCTCGCTGACGAGGAGGAGGCCGGCGGCGCCGTCGTTCATCGGGGAGGCGTTGCCCGCGGTGACGGTGCCGCCCTCGCGGAACACGGGCTTGAGGCGGGCGAGCCTCTCGGGCGAGGTGTCCTCGCGGACGCACTCGTCGGCCGTCACGGTCCCGCCGTCGGGGCGGGTGACGGGGAGCAGTTCGGCGTCGAAGCGGCCCTTCGCGCGGGCCTCGGCGGCGAGGCGGTGGCTGCGCAGCGCGAAGGCGTCCTGCCGCTCGCGCGTCACCCCATACCGCTCGGCGACCTCCTCGGCGGTCTCGCCCATGGCGAGGACGCCGTGCAGGTCCTTCATCGCCGGGTTGACCAGGCGCCAGCCGAGCCGGGTGTCGGCGGTCTCCAGGCGGTGCGGGAGCGCCTCGTCGGGGCGGGGCAGGACGAAGGGGGCGCGGCTCATCGACTCCGAGCCGCCCGCCAGCACGATGTCGGCCTCGCCGGCGGCGATCGCGCGGGCGGCGGTGGTGACGGCCTCCAGCCCGGAGGCGCACAGGCGGTTGACGGTGGCGCCGGGGACGGTGTCGGGCAGGCCCGCGAGGAGGGCGGCCATGCGGGCGACGTTGCGGTTGTCCTCGCCGGCCTGGTTGGCGGCGCCCCAGTAGACGTCGTCGACGCGGGCGGGGTCGAGGGCGGGTTCGCCGGCGAGCAGTCCCCTGATGACAGCGGCGGCGAGGTCGTCGGGGCGGACGGTGGACAGGGCGCCGCGGAGCTTGCCGATCGGGGTGCGGCGGGCGGCCGCGAAGTGGACGGGACGCACGAGGGGGCTCCTGACGGTCGTCGCTCGGCCGACCGGCGGCCCGCCCGCGCGGGCCGGTCCACGACGACCGTTAATTAGCACTGCTAGTTTTGGACTATAGACCGCCTGCCGGTCCCCTGGGAAGATCCGTCTCCTGACCTTCACCGACGCAGCTGGAGGACCCGTGACCGAGACCCGCGAGCACACCCTGTCCGGAACCCGGGGACGGATCTTCGTCCGCGAGTGGCACGCCGGGCACCCCCGGTACGTGGCCCTGCTGACGCACGGCTACGGCGAGCACACCGGCCGGTACGAGGAGGTCGCCGGCGTGCTCACCGCGCACGGCGCGGCCGTCCTCGGCCCCGACCACCTCGGGCACGGCAGGTCGGACGGCGAGCGGGTGCTGATCGAGGACTTCGAGGACGTCGTCGACGACGTGCACACCGTCGCCGAGACGGCCCGCGCCGCCCACCCGGGGCTGCCGGTCGTCATGGTCGGGCACTCGATGGGCGGTCTGATCGCCGCCCGCTACGCCCAGCGCCACCCGGGCGTCCTGACCGCGCTGGTGCTCTCCGGACCGGTGATCGGCGAGTGGGAGCTGCCCCGCCGGCTGCTCGCCCTGGACGAGATCCCGGACACGCCGATCAGCACCGCCGCGCTCTCCCGGGACCCGGCGGTCGGCGCGGCGTACGCGGCGGACCCGCTGGTGTGGCACGGCCCCATGAAGCGGCCCACGGTGGAGGCGTTCGCGCGGACGCTGAAGACCGTCGGCCACGGCGGCGACGCCGGCGCGCTCCCGGTGCTGTGGCTGCACGGCGACGACGACCGGCTGGTGCCGCTGTCCAGCAGCCGGGTCGGCGTCGAGCGGTTCGACGGCGGGGACCTGACGGTACGGATCTATCCGGGCGCCCGGCACGAGGTCTTCCTGGAGACCTGCCGCGACCAGGTGTTCGCCGACCTGACCGGCTTCCTCGACGGGGTGCTCGCCCGGTAGCGCGGCGGGTGTTTGCGCAGGTACCGCCGGGGCACCCGGAGGTTCATGGACCGGTTGCGCCGCGTGGCCCCGGCGGGGGAGGACGAGGAGCCGCCTCCGACCGCGGGCCCGGCCGGTGACTCCGGCCGCCGCACCCGTTCCGTGTCCGGTGACCGGTGCCCGTCCCGTGTCCGGCGTCCGCGCCGGGCAGTGGACGGCCCCCGGACTTCCGGGCACGTACCGGCGGGCGTGGCGCACCGGGTCCGTGACCGCGAGGGCCCTCAAGGCCCGCCACCATCGACGCAGCTAGGAGCAGCACCGTATGACTGTCGTGAAGAGCACGATTCCGGAGTCGGCCCGCCAGGTCACCGGGGACGCGCTGCAGAACACGCTCGTGGACCTCCTCGGGCTCTCGCTGATCGCGAAGCAGGTGCACTGGAACATCGTCGGGCCGCGGTTCCGCTCGATCCACCTCCAGCTCGACGAGGTCGTCTCGACGGCCCGGGAGTACGCGGACACCGTCGCGGAGCGTTCGTCGGCGCTCGGCATGCCGGCCGACGGCCGCCCCGAGACGATCGCGACCGCGTTCACCCTCCCCTCCCCGAAGGACGGCTGGGTGCGGGACACCGACGCGGTCGCGCTGATGTCGGAGACGCTGGAGACGGCGATCGGGCGGCTGCGCGAGCGGATCAAGGCCACCGACGAACCCGACCCGGTCACCCAGGACCTGCTGATCGCCATCACCGCCGACCTGGAGAAGCAGCGCTGGATGTTCGACGCCGAGAACTGGCCGCAGGAGGACTGACCGGCCGCTCCGGCCGCCACCGCACGTACGCACCACGGAACAGCAAGGGAAAGGCGCACCTCATGGCCGACGCCCTCGAACTCGACGCGCTGTGGGAGGACTTCCACCGCGTGGTGAACATGACCTCCGCCGAACTCTCCGCCTGGCTGCGCGTCTCGGACGCCGACGAGGTGACCGAACCGCTCCCGGACCAGGCCGGCTCGCCCACCGGGCAGCACGTCCTCGCCATCCTCCAGAAGCGCCGGACCGACCTCACCGAGGCCGACCTGGACGTGATGCGGGAGGTCGTGGACTCGGTCACCGAGCAGACGGACGTGGAGAACGAGCCCGACGCGGAGGACACCCGCCGACGGCACCGGCTGATGACGCTCGGCCACGACCCGCTCAAGGCATAGCCGTGGACCGGGACGCGCGCGTCGTACGGGAACTCGTGGGCGCGCACGGACGGACGTACGCCGAGGAGGCGGGCATCCGGCTGAAGGACACCCCGCAGCCGCTGTACCGGCTGCTGGTCCTGGCCCATCTGCTCAGTGCCCGCATCCGCGCCTCGATCGCCGTGTCCACCGCCCGCGCGCTGCGCGAGGCGGGGCTCGGCGGTCCCCGGCAGATGGCCGACGCCAGCTGGCAGCAGCGGGTGGACGCGCTGGGGCGCGGCGGTTACCGGCGCTACGACGAGCGGACCGCCACCCAGCTCGGCGACGAGGCGGAGCTGCTGAACGACCGCTGGGGCGGTGATCTGCGGCGGCTGCGCGCGGAGGCGGACGGCGACGTCCGGAGCCTCCGTCGGCTGCTTCAGGAGTTCGACGGGATCGGGCCGACCGGCGCCGACATCTTTCTGCGCGAGGCGCAGGGCGTCTGGCCGGAAACGGCCCCCTACCTGGACCGCAAGGCCCTCCAGGGCGCCGGGCGCCTCGGTCTTCCGGAGGACCCCGGCCGCCTCGTCTCCGCCGCGGGCGGGACCGACCCGGCCGTGCTCGCCGCGGCGCTGGTCCGCGCGGCGGTGGACCACGACGTGGCGGCAGAGGCCCGCGCGGCAGCGCCGGCCTGACCTGCACCGATGAGCGGGCCGCCGGTTCCGGGCCGGTGCGGTCACCCCCGACCGTCCGCACCGGCCCGGCCCGGCGGCCGTACCGCCGCCACCGCGTGGAGCCGCCTCGCCCCGCGCACCGATCCCGCGGATTGAACCTTCGAACGCAATCACGGCGACGCGCCCGTGGTGGCTTCCGCCACGGAGTACTGCCGCGGGACAGGCCCGGAAAGTATGATCAAGCGATGGCTGACATGACCGAAACCACGCCGGGCTGGCTCACCACCGACGAGCTCGAATCGGCGCGCGCCCGCATGCCCATCCTCTACGTCGAGGCCGTGCCCGTGCGCGTCGACGACAGCGGTGAAGTCACCAGCGTCGGCCTGCTGCTGCGCATCGGACCCGACGGGACGGTCAGCCGGACCCTGGTCTCGGGCCGGGTGCTCCACCACGAGCGGGTCCGGGACGCCCTGCTGCGTCATCTGGAGAAGGACCTCGGTCCGGTGGCGCTGCCCCGGGTCCCGGCCGCGCTCCAGCCCTTCACGGTCGCCGAGTACTTCCCGACCCAGGGCGTCACCCCGTACCACGACCCGCGCCAGCACGCGGTGTCGCTCGCCTACGTCGTGCCGGTGACCGGCGACTGCCGGCCCCGGCAGGACGCGCTCGACCTCGTGTGGTTCAGCCCTCAGGAGGCGCTCTCCCCGGCGGTGCAGAGCGAGATGCCCGGCGGCCACGGTGTGCTGCTGAAGCAGGCGCTGGCCCACCTGGGCTGCGTGGCCTGAGCGGTCAGTGACCGCCCTCCGGTTCTCCCTGGCCCCGCCAGGGCCTGGCGAGGACCGTGAGGGCGAGCGCCGCCAGGGCCACGGAGACCAGCATGATCACGGCCATCGGCACCGAGCTGTCCTCGGCGACGCCGAGGCTCAGCAGGGTGTTCAGCCGCAGCCGTCCGGCCAGCTTGGAGAAGACGAACCCGGCGGCGAGGATGCCGACCGCGTTGACGGCGACAGCCGCTGAGGGCTGTCGTCCTATCGGTGCTGGTGGCCGTCCTCGTCGCTGAGCTGCGGGTCGAGGTCGTCGTGGAGCAGGCCGTGGCTGCCGGTCTGGCCGGTGCGGTAGGCGGAGCGGGCCACCAGGTGGGAGGCGACCGGGCTGGTGAGGAACTGGAAGAAGACGATGAGCGCCAGCGTGCCCAGGTCGATGCCGTTGCGCAGTCGCAGCGCGACCCCGACCAGGACGAGCAGCATCCCGAGGGTCTGCGGCTTGGTCGCGGCGTGGCTGCGGGAGAGCACGTCGGGGAAGCGGAGCATGCCGATCACGCCCAGCAGGCACTGGAAGCAGCCGAGCAGCAGCAGGACCGCGCCGAGCAGCCCGGCGGCCTCGGCCAGGGCGCTCACCGGTGGTCCTCCGTGCCGTCCGGGCGGACCGCGGGCCGGTCGCGCACAGCGATGAAGCGGGCGATGCCCACCGAGCCGGTGAAGCCGAGGAAGGCCAGCACGAGCATGACGGGGAAGTAGAAGGAGTCGCCGTCGTGGGCGGCCTTGGCGCCGATCCCGGCGATGATGAGGGCGGCGGCCACGTCCAGGGCGACCGCGCGGTCCAGCATCGAGGGGCCCCGCCAGATGCGGAAGAGCAGCAGGGCGCCCGCGACGAGGATCATCACGACCGAGGCGATCAGCATGGACTCCTCGACGGTGTGCAGGACGTTCACCGCTCCCCTTCCGTTTCTTCGGCTTCTTCGGCGGCGGGCCGGGCGACGTGGCCGATGTCCTCGGCGGTGCCGAAGGCGCGGGCGACGAGTTCCTCCATGCGCCACACCGACCGGCGGGCGCTCTCGACGGCGCCGGGGTCGTCGGCGTCCAGGACGTGCAGGAAGAGGGTGGCGGTCGCGCGCCGCACCTCGATGATGGAGCCGCCGGGGACGTTGGAGACGGCGACGGCCACGGCGGTGAGCATCAGGTCGCCGCGCACCCGCAGCGGTACGGCGATCACCGCAGCCTGGTAGGGGCCCTCGGCGAAGATCTGCCGGGTCACCTCGACGCTGGAGGAGACCATGTCGTAGAGCAGGTAGGCGGCGAGGCGGACGATGCCCACGGGGTGCAGTCTGAGGCCGAGGTCGACGGCGGGCAGCGGGAAGGCGAGGCAGACGCAGACCGCCACGATGACGCCGTTGACGAGGTTGGCCCAGGACAGCGTGCCCCACAGCAGCATCCAGATGACGGTCAGCCAGGCGATGAGCGGCAGGTCGAGGACGCGGCGCCCGGTGCCGCCGCCGAGGGTCCAGCTGTAGGGGGAACGGTCCCGGAAGAGGTCGCTCACTTCCCGAGCACCGCCTCGATGTAGGGGGTGCGGGCGAGGAGTTCGGCGGCGGCGTCCTCGGTGAAGGAGGTGAGGGGGCCGCCGAGCACGGTGTAGAGCAGGCCGAGGGCGACGGCGGCGGAGGTGGCGGCGACCATCGGCCACGGCAGGTGCTTGGTGGTGGTGATGGCCTGGCCGAGGAAGCTCGCGGGGACGACGGCACCGGCGGGGCCGGGGACGTGGCGGCGGGCGCCGGAGCCGGCCGCCTCCCGGTCGCCGCCCGCCCGGTCGTCCGCGCCGTCGTCGTCATCGGCGTCGTCGCCGTCGTCGTCCGGGGACTCCAGGACGACCCCCTCGTCCGTGGACCCCGGCGGGGCCTCGCGCCAGAACGCGAGGTTCCAGACCTTCGCCATGACGTACAGGGTGAGCAGGCTGGTCGCGGCGGAGCCCGCCACCAGGACCCACGCCCAGCCGCCGCCGTTCTCGACGCCGGCCCGCATCAGGCCGACCTTGCCGATGAAACCGGAGAGCGGCGGGATGCCCGCGAGGTTCATGGCGGGCACGAAGAACAGTACGGCGAGCAGCGGCGCGGTCTTCGCGAGGCCGCCGAGCCGGGTGAGTTCGGTGGTGCCGGCCCGCCGCTCGATCAGTCCGGCGACGAGGAAGAGCGTGGTCTGCACGGTGATGTGGTGGGCGACGTAGACGATCGCGCCGCCGAGCGCGTCCTGCCCGGCGAGGGCGATGCCGAAGACCATGTAGCCGATGTGGCTGATGAGGGTGAAGGACAGCACGCGTTTGAGGTCGGTCTGCGCGACCGCGCCGAGGATGCCGATGACCATGGAGAGGATCGCCGCGAGCATCAGCAGGTCGCCGAGGCGGTTGCCGGGGAAGAGCAGGGTCTGGGTGCGCAGCATCGAGTAGACGCCGACCTTGGTGAGCAGCCCGGCGAAGACGGCGGTGACCGGGGCGGGCGCGGTCGGGTAGGAGTCGGGCAGCCAGGCGGCGAGCGGGAAGACGGCCGCCTTGATGGCGAAGACCGTCAGCAGCATCGCCTCCAGCAGGGTGCGCGCCCCGATCGGCACCTCCTGGAGCCGGCCGGCGAGCTGCGCGAAGTTGACGGTGCCGGCGACCGCGTAGGTCATGGCGATGCCGATGAGGAACAGCAGCGAGGAGAAGAGCGAGATGATCACGTACGTGGAGCCGGCCCGGATGCGGGTGGCGGTGCCGCCGATGGTGAGCAGCACGAAGCTGGCGACGAGCATGATCTCGAAGCCGACGTAGAGGTTGACGAGGTCGCCCGCGAGGAACGTGCAGGAGACGCCCGCCACCAGGATCAGGTAGGCCGGGTGGAAGATGCCGAACGGCGTCTGGTCGTCGCGGTCGGCCATGCCCTGGCCCAGCGAGTACAGGTGGACGAGCAGGGTGACGGCGCTGGAGACCGTGAGCATCAGCCCCGCGAGGCGGTCGGCCACGAGGGTGATGCCGAGCGGCGGCGGGAAGTCGCCGAGGTCGACGTGGAGCGGGCCGTCGCGGTGGGCGGTGACCATGAGGATCACGGAGAGCACGAAGACGACGAAGAGCACGCCGAGGCTGATGAGCCGCTGGAACCGCTGGAGCCGCGGTCCGATGGCCAGCTTGACGCCGGTGACGAACAGCGGCAGCAGCACGGGGAGCGGGACGAGCGCGTTCACGGTGATCCTTCCTTACCGGCGCCCTCGGGGTCGTCGGGCTGGTCGGGTCCGGGGCCGGAGTCCGCCGTGGAGCCGCCCCCGGTGTCCTCGCCGGGGGCGTCGTCGGGTTCGCAGCCAGTCTCGCCGGGGTCGTTGGAGGGGCCCGCGTCCCGGGCGGGGGCCGGTCCGGGGCGGCCCGTGGCGTCGGTGGAGCCCTGTTCCTCGCCGGCGCGGTAGTCCTCCGGGTCGGCGCCGAGGATGTCGTTCCAGAGGTTGCCGGAGACGTCCGTGGCCCTGGCCTGGTAGGCGCGCTCCTCCCGTACCCGCTCGCGCAGCCGCTTGCGGGCGGCCCGGTAGCGGGCGCGGGCCTCGCGGGTGGAGCCGCGTTCGGCGCGGGCCTCGCGGTAGCGGCTGCGCAGTTCGCTGCGCCGGTCGAGGAACTCGGCGCGCAGCGCGACCAGCCGGTCCTCGGTGTCGTCGCTGATCTCGTCGGAGCCGGTGACCTGGTGGCTGCGGTAGGCCATGGAGAGCAGGAACGCGGTGGTGGCGAGGGTGATGACGATCGCGGTGAGCGCGATGGCCTGGGGCAGCGGGTCGGTGACGCGGTTGCGGATGACGCCCGGGTAGAGCAGCGGGGCGTCGCCGGCGCTGCCGGTGGAGGCGAGGACCAGCAGGTTGACGCCGTTGCCGAGGATCACGGCGCCGAGCAGGATGCGGGTCAGGGAGCGGGTGAGCAGCAGGACGCCGCCGACGGCGTTGAGGACCGCCGCGGTCACCAGCAGGGCAAGGCTCACGGTCATGCGGGGCCCGCCTCCTGCCGCGGGCCGCGCAGTGCGGCGGCCCGCTCGATCTGCCGGTCGATGCGCGCGCCGAGGGCGCGCACGATGTCGAGGACCACGCCGAGGACCAGCAGGTAGACGCCGCCGTCGAAGAGGACGGCGGTGGACATGTGGGCCTCGCCCCAGACGGGAAGGTGGCCGTGCCAGGTCCAGCCGTGCAGCACGGTGCCGTCGGCGAGTCCGGCGAGGGCCACGCCGGTGGAGAGGAAGAGGCCGAGTCCGGTGAAGAGGCCCGGCGCGAACGGGGCGGCGTCGGCGAGTTCGTGACGGCCGCCCGCGAGGTAGCGGGTGATGAAGGCGACGCCCGCGACGAGGCCCGCGACGAAGCCGCCGCCGGGGAGGTTCTCCGCGCACATCAGCAGGTAGAGGGAGAGGACGAGGATCGGGTGGTAGATGAGCCGGGCGACGACCTCCAGAACGACGGAGCGGCGCTCGGGGGCGAGGGTGGCGCCGGCCGCGAGCCAGGTCCGCTCGGGGGCGCCGTCCTCCGCGCCGGGCAGCCCGGCGAGGCTCTCCGAGGCGACGCTGCCCTCCGTGCGCAGAGCGGCCTCCGGGTGGTCGCCGGGCAGCGGCAGCACGGGCTGTTCCGCGCCCTCGGTGCGGCGGTGCAGGTAGATGAGGCTGGTGACGCCGACCGCGGCGACGGCGAGGACGGCGGACTCCCCCATCGTGTCCCAGGCCCGGAGGTCGACGAGGATCGTCGCGACGACGTCCTTGAGTCCGTGGTGGGCGACCTCCTCGACCATGGCCTGTCCGGCGGACCCGCCGTCCGGCCGGTGACCGGCCATGATCCACAGGACGACGGCGACGGCGGCGCCGCCCGCGAGGGCCAGCGGCATCCGCATCAGGCGCCGCAGCGGTACGAAGCTCTCCTCGAAGAGCACGGGCATGCGGCGCAGCACCAGCACGAAGACGATCATCGAGACGGTCTCGACGCAGAACTGGGTGAGGGCGAGGTCGGGCGCGCCCTGGAGGACGAAGAGCAGGGCGGTGCCGTAGCCGGTGAGCCCGGCGAGGACGACGGCCTTCATCCGGCGCCGCACACCGAGGCAGAGCAGCGCGACGACGCAGATCAGCAGCGCGACCCCGGCCTGCGCGGGGGTGTCCCACAGCCGCGGGGCGGGCGTCCCGGTCCAGGGTTCGTCGACGGCGAGGACGGCGATCTGCCCGGCCAGCACCACGCTGAGGGTGGTCACGAGGTACACCGACAGCGAGCCGCGCTGCACGAAGCCGGTGCACTGCAGGGCGGTGCGTTCCAGGCCGAGCAGCAGTCTGCCGAAGTTCTTGTCGGCGGAGCGCCACGCGAGTCTCGTCCCGGCGCGCTGGACGGGTCCGGCGGCGAGGAAGAGCAGGACACCGCCGGCCCAGGCCGCGCAGGACAGGACGAAGGCGAGACCGGCGCCGTGCCAGAGGGTCAGGTGGTACGGGTGCGCGGGCACGGGGTGGAACTGTTCCGCGTACGTCCCGAACAGCCCCTGGAGCGAGCCGGCACCGGCGCCGAGCACGAGGGAGGCCAGGGCCAGGACGGCGGGCGGCGCGAGGAAGGCGGCGGGGACCGGGTGGGCGGCGGTGTCCTCGACGCCGGGTTTGCGGGCGAAGGCGCCCCAGAGGTAGCGCAGGGTGTAGGCGGTGGTCAGCGCCGAGCCGATCACGGTCATGGCGAGCGCCCACCGGTCGGCGGTGTCCCCGTCGAGCAGCGACTGGAACGCGGCCTCCTTGGCGGCGAACCCGAGCAGCGGCGGTACGGCGGCCATCGACAGCCCCGCGACGACGGCGACGGCGGCCACGGCGGGCAGCCGCCGCCCGAGCCCCGACAGGCGTCTGAGGTCACGGGTGCCGGTGGCGTGGTCGACGATGCCGGTGACGAGGAAGAGCGGCGCCTTGAACAGGGCGTGGCCGAGGACCATCGCGAGGCCGGCGAGACCGGTGTCGTGCCGGCCGGCCCCGGTGAGGACGGTGAGGAAGCCGAGCTGGCTGACGGTGCCGTGGGCGAGGACGAGTTTGAGGTCGTTGAGCCGCAGCGCGCGCCAGCCGCCGAGCAGCATCGTGGCGCTGCCGAGCACGAGCAGCAGCGGCCGCCAGGGGGTGACCTCCGCGAAGGCGGGGGCGAGCCGGGCGATGAGGTAGATCCCGGCCTTGACCATCGCGGCGGCGTGCAGGTACGCGGAGACCGGGGTGGGGGCGGCCATCGCGTTGGGCAGCCACAGGCTGAACGGCCAGACCGCCGACTTGGACAGCGCGCCGACCAGGATCAGCACGACGGCCGCGGAGAGCGCGGCGGAGGCGGGCGGGGGGTCGGCGAGGATCGCGGAGATCCGGTAGGTCCCCGCCTCCTGACCCAGCAGCAGGAACCCGACGAGCATGGTGAGTCCGCCGAGCGTGGTGACGGTGAGGGCCTGAAGGGCGCTGCGCCGGTTCCGTTTCTGGTCGCTGGTCTGGCCGATCAGCAGGTACGAGAAGACGGTGGTCAGTTCCCAGAAGATGTACAGCAGGATCAGATCGTCGGCGAGGACCAGGCCGAGCATCGCCCCGGCGAAGGCGAGGAGGTTGCCGGCGAACCGGCCGAGCTGCGGGGAGTCGTCGTCGAAGTAGGAGACGCAGTAGACGAGGACGAGGGTGCCGACGCCGGCGGCGAGCAGCACCATGAGTTCGGCGAGGGCGTCCAGGCGCAGGGCCCAGTCCACGCGGTAGTCGGGCAGCCAGGACCACAGGGTGGTGTCGGCGCCGCCCGCCGCGGCCGTGCTCCACCGGGTGGCCGCCCAGACGGCGGCGGCCGCGGGCGGCAGCGCCAGCACGAGGAAGGCGCGGGTGCCGAGCCGGCGGACGAGCGGTGCCGCGAAGAGGGCGAGCGCGAAGTGGCAGAGGATGAGTGCGGTCATGCGGTGCGGGTCTGCCGGGCCGGGTGGGTGGGGGTGGGGCGAGGACGGGACACCCGACAGTGATATATCGGATATGTCGCCCGTAGGGTCCGGCACGCCGCAGGGGTGGCCGCGGTCCCCCGGCGGGTCCCGCCCAGGGGGTGACTCCCTCGGCGGGGCGGCGCGGTAGACAGGCCGTCGAGCAGGTTGCGATACGTACCGGGTACGCGGGAGGACCGGGCACGGATCGGCGGAGGTCGTACAGCCGTCCTGTCCAGGGGGAACCATGGCGTGGAGCGTTCCTTTCCCGTACCGCTTGTCGAAGATGGCGAGGGTCGCGCGGTGGCGGCCGCGGCGGGTCCGGGCCGGGGGCCCGGACGCCGGCGCGGTCGTGGTGCGGCACCAGGCGGGCTACCTGCTGATCCAGGTCCGGGAGGAGATCGGCCCGGCCGCGGAGGCGCGGCTCGGGCGCCTGCTGCACGGGGCGATCCGGCCCGGCGGTACGGGCATCCTGGTCGACCTGCGGCACACCGCGGGGCTCGGCGCGAGCGGCGCCAGCGTGCTGTGGCTCGCCCGCACGCTGGCGGAGCGTCACGGGGTGCCGCTGGCCTTCGTCCACGCCGACGAGGGCGGCGGGGCGGGCCTCACCCGGGGCGGATGATGTGCCGTGCCGTCGCGCGCTGTGCGGTCGACGGATGACGGGAACGACGGGAACACCACCGGCCGGCCCGGCCGGTTTCGTCGTCCGGTGCGTACGGTGCGTCGTCGGCGGCGTGGGCACCGCGGCGGACACGGCGCTGCGCGGGCTTCTCACAGCGGTACTGGACCGGGTCGACCCGGCGCCCCTGGTCGCCCGGGTCGACGTGAACCTGATCGCGGACAGAATCGACGTGAACCGCGTCGCGGCCCGCATCGACGTGGACCGGGTCGCCGACCGGGTGGACGTGGACCGGGTCGCTGATCGGGTGGATGTGAACCGGGTGGCGGACAAGGTGGATGTCGACCGGGTCGCCGACCGGGTGGACGTGGACCGGGTCGCCGGACGAGTCGACGTGGATCGCGTGGCGGGCAGAGTGGATGTTGACCGGGTGGCGGACCGGGTGGACGTGAACCGCGTCGCGGCCCGCGTCGATGTGAACCGGGTGGCCGAGCGCGTCGACGTCGATCGCGTGGCCCGGCGCGTCGACGTGAACGCCGTGGCGGGTCGGATCGACGTGAACGCCGTTGCCGACCGGATCGATGTCGGTCGCGTCGCGGAGCGGATCGACGTCGGTCGGGTGGCCGAGCGGGTCGATATCGACCGGATCGCCGATCGCGTCGACATCGACCGGATCGCCGAGCGGATCGACGTCGACCGGATCGCCGCGCGGCTGCGGGTCGACGCCGTCGTCGCCCGGATCGACCTGGTCGGGATCACCCGGGCCGTGCTGCGGGAGATCGACCTCGGGCAGATCGTCCGGGCGACGGGCGGCGGCATGGCCGCGGACACCACCGGTGCGCTCCGGGCGCTCGGTGAGCGTGGGGACCGGTCGGTGAACCGGTTCGCCGACCGCCTGCTCCGCCGCGCCGCGCCCCCCTCGAAGCCGTCCCCGTGACCGCGCCGGACGACGGGTCCCCCGGCGCGGGCAGGACCCGACCGGCCACACCCGGCAGCGCGTCCGGCGACGAGCCCGCCGGTGTCGTCACGCGGGCCGTTGCCGCCGTCGTCGACGGGGTGCTCGTCGCGGTCGCCGGGCTGGTCGTGCAAGTCGGGGCCGGGGGCGCGCGGTTGCTGGTGGCGGGGCCGCCGTACCGCGTGCCGGACCCGCCGGGGTGGCTGACCGGTGCCGTCGCCTGGGGGCTGGCCGTGACGTATCTGGCCGGTGCCTGGGCCGCCGTCGGGCACACGGCGGGCCACCGGCTGATGGGGCTGCGCGTCACCGGACGCGACGGACACCGCCTCGGCGTCCCGCGCTCCCTGCTGCGCGCCACCCTGTGCCTGGCCTTCCCGCTGGGCCTGTGCTGGATCCCGTTCAGCAGGCGCCGCGCCTCCACGCAGGACCTCCTCGTGGCGAGCGCCGTGCGCTACGACCGCCGCTGACCTCACCCGTGCCGGGTGGGCGCCGGTGTCCTCGGCAGCAGCGCCGCCGCGCCGAGCCCGCCGAGCCCGAACACCGCGAGGACGACGAGCGCGGCGGCGTACGGTCCGACGGCCGGGTCGGCGACGATGACCGTACCCGCGACGGCCGTACCGACCGACGAGCCGAGGTTCGATACACAGCGGGAGAGCCCGGAGATCTCGCCCTGGAGGTCCTCGGGGAAGGCGGACTGTACGACGTTGACGGACGGGGTCAGCATCACGCCGACGCCGAGGCCGATCAGCAGCAGCCCGGGGGTGAGGACCCACGCGTCCGGGGAGCCGGCCGCCAGCCCGATCAGGACGCCGATGCCGCCGACGGTGACGGTGAACCCGGCCATGACGAGGGTGCGCTGCGCCCGGCGCCTGGCGAACCGTTCGGCGCCGAGCGACGTGGCGAGCAGGCCCGCCGTGGACGCCGTGAAGATGACACCGGTCTCGATCGCGTCGTAGCCGCGCACCACCTGGAGGTAGGTGGCGACCACGAAGGACAGGCCCATGAGGATCAGCCACTGCGTGTGCTGGGTGATCAGGCCGAGGTTGGAGGTGCGGTCGCGGAAGAGTTCGAGGGGCAGCAGGGGCTGCTCACCGCGGCGTTCCCTGCGCCGCACCCAGCGGAAGAACCCGGCGAGGACCAGCGCACCGGCCACGAGCAGCGCGGCGGCGAGCCAGCCGTTGTCGTCGGTCGCGAGGATGCCCATCACCACCAGCACCAGGCCGACGGCGGACAGCGCCGCGCCCCCGGTGTCCAGGTCGCGGCCGGGGTCCGGCGGCAGCGGGTCGGCGAGGTCCCGGCTCAGCACGATGATCAGGGCGACCACCAGCGCCTGGAAGACGAACGCGGCCCGCCAGCCGACGGCCGACGTGATGAGCCCGCCGAGCAGCGGGCCCGCCGCCGCGCCGATGCCGCCCATCGCCATGATGGTGCCGAACGCCCGCGCCCGGTCGGCGACTTCGGTGAAGAGCAGCGTGGTGAGGATGTACACGGGCGGGATGAGCAGCGCCGTGCCGATGCCTTCGAGGATCGAGTTGCCGAGGATGAGCAGGCCGAGG
Organism: Streptomyces sp. CRN 30; assembly: GCF_034105845.1. Classification (NCBI taxonomy): domain Bacteria; kingdom Bacillati; phylum Actinomycetota; class Actinomycetes; order Kitasatosporales; family Streptomycetaceae; genus Streptomyces; species Streptomyces sp. CRN 30. Next base: position 20,507 of record NZ_JAVRHI010000208.1, read on the forward strand.
CCGGGGGCGAGGGCGCTGAGCAGCGCGCCGAGGCCGTAGACGGCGAGGCCGGTGACGAGGCAGCGCTTGCGGCCGTAGCGGTCGCTGAGGATGCCGCCCGGGATCATCAGCGCGGCCATGACCAGCAGGAAGACGGTGATGGCGGTCTGCACGCCCTGCACGGTGGTGTCCAGGTCCTCGCTGATGTCCTGGATCATCACCGTCATGTTCGACCCGGCGAAGCTGCAGATGAACTGGGCGAGGGCGAGCGGCGCGAGCATCCGCCGGCGTCGGCCGCGGGGCATGCGCGTCAGGTCCTGGCCGGTCTGCACGGCCGTCACCTCGCTCTCCGGGACAGGGGACACGACGGGGTGCACGGTCCGCTTCCCGGCGGCCCCGGGCGTCACCCCGGGAGGGTGACGACCGTACCGGCGGCCCGGGGCAGCTTTCGGTGGACGGCGGTGCATCCCGCACCGCTCCCGAGCACGGAGGTTCGCCATGGCGGACACGAGCACCCAGTACCAGCGCCCCGAGGGCAAGCAGGTGGCCGCCGGCGGTCTGACGGTCTTCGCCTCGGTGCTGCTGTTCATCTCGGGAACCCTGGACTTCATGCGGGGCCTGATGGCCGTGCTGGAGGACAAGGTCTTCCTCACCACACCCAGTTACGTCTTCGAGTTCGACCTCACCACCTGGGGCTGGATCCACCTGGTCGTCGGGGTCGTCTCGGTCGCCGTCAGCGCCGGTCTGTTCGCCGGCATGACCTGGGCCCGGGTCGCCGGCATCGCCATCGCCGCGCTGGCGATCATCGTGAACTTCCTGTCGATCCCGTACTACCCCCTGTGGTCGATGACGCTGATCGCCCTGTACGGCCTGATCATCTGGGGTCTGTGCGTGGTGCGCCGGGAGACCCTCTACTAGTCGGCCCACCAGTCGGCCGCAGCCCGGCCGCACGCCCTCTACCGGTCCGAGGTGGCCCATGAAGGACGAACGGGCGAAGCGCATCGCCGAGTTCATCGCCCCGCTGCGGGTGGCACCGGGCAGCAAGGTGCGGCTGGCCGAGGACTTCGACCCCGGCCACCGCGCGGGCATCGCGGACAAGGAGCAGGGACAGGAACTGCTCCGCACCGGTGTCGCGCTGCTCGCCGACTACCAGCGCAGGCTGGCCGCGCAGGGCAGCCACGGGGTGCTGCTGTGCCTGCAGGCGCTGGACGCCGGCGGCAAGGACGGGACGATCCGGCACGTCATGAGCGGCGTGAACCCGCAGGGCGTGCGCGTGGCGAACTTCAAGGTGCCCTCGGCCGAGGAGCTGGGCCACGACTACCTGTGGCGCTACGCCTGCCGGCTCCCGGGCCGCGGGGAGATCGGCATCTTCAACCGGTCCTACTACGAGGAGGTCCTCGTCGTACGGGTGCACCCGGAGCTGCTCGCGCGGCAGGGCCTGCCGGACCGTCCGGGCAAGGCGCTGTGGCGCCGGCGGTACCGCGAGATCAACGACTGGGAGAGGTACCTGACGGACAACGGCTTCCGGATCGTCAAGCTGTTCCTGAACCTCTCCCGCCAGGAGCAGCGCGTCAGGTTCCTGAAGCGGATCGACGTGCCGGAGCGGAACTGGAAGTTCTCGGCGGCCGACGTCCGGGAACGTGCCTCCTGGGACGCGTACCAGGCGGCGTTCTCCGCCATGCTCTCCGCGACGAGCACCGCGTGGGCGCCCTGGTACGTGGTGCCCGCGGACCACAAGTGGTTCGCCCGTGCCAGCGCGGCGGCGGTGCTCGCCCACACGCTGATCGAGCTGGACCCGCGGTACCCCGAGGTCGACGACGCGGCGCGGGAGGAACTGCTGCTGGCCCGGAAGCAGTTGGAGAGCGAGGGGCCCGACGGGAGTTCCGCCCGATGACCGCGCGGGCCTCGGGGGCCGCCGTGCCGGACGCGCCGGCGGTGCGGGACTGGTGGGCGCGGACGGCCGACGAGGTGACCGCCGCCCTGGACGTCGACCCGGCCGTGGGGCTGAGCGGCGAGCGGGTGGAGCGGCGGCTGGCCGAGGACGGGCCCAACACGCTGCCGGAGGAGCCGGCGGTGCCCGGCTGGCGCCGGTTCGCCGGCCAGTACACCTCGTACATGCAGGTCATCCTGGTCGCCTCCGCCGTGGTGTCGCTGCTCGTCCAGGAGTGGGGCACGGCGGTGGTGCTGCTGGCGCTGACGCTGCTCAACGCGGTGATCGGGCTGCGTCAGGAGGGCAAGGCGGAGAGCGCCATGAACGCGCTGAAGGCGATGGCGAAGGTCACCGCGCGGGTGCGGCGCGACGGGACGGAACGGGAGATCCCCGCCGAGGAGGTCGTGGTCGGCGACGTGGTGCTGCTGAGCGCGGGGGACGAGGTGCCCGCCGACGGCCGGCTGGTGGCGACCGCCGCGCTCCAGATCGACGAGTCGGCGCTGACCGGGGAGAGCGTGCCCGCCGCCAAGGACACCGTCCCCGTGCGGAGCGCGGACCCGGGGCCCGGCGACCGGTCGGACATGGCGTTCATGAACACCCCGGTCACCCACGGCAGCGGGGTCCTCGTCGTCACCGCCACCGGGGCCGGCACCGAGCTGGGCCGGATCTCCGGGATGCTGTCGGCGACCCGGCGCGAGCCGTCGCCGCTCACCCGTGAGCTGGACCGGCTGACCCTGTGGATCGTGGGCGCGGCCGGACTCACCATGATCATGATGTTCGCGCTCGGCCGGGAACGGGGCGAGGCGTGGGACGTGCTGTTCGTCAGCGCGGTGTCCCTGGCCATCGCCGCCGTGCCGGAGGCGCTGCCGACGGTGACGCAGACGATCCTCTCGCTCGGCGGCCTCGACCTCGCCCGGCGGCACGCGATCGTCAAGGACCTGCCGTCGGTGGAGACCCTGGGCTTCGTCTCGGCGATCAACTCGGACAAGACCGGCACGCTGACGATGAACCAGATGACGGTCGTGGAGGTGGTCGACCCCTACGACCGGTACACCGTCTCCGGCACCGGGTACGGCCTTCAGGGCCAGGTGCGGCACGCGGCGGGCAGCACCCCCGGGATCGACGGCGCGATCCTGCCCTACCTGGTCGCCAACGACGCGACCCTCACCGACGACGGGCAGGTGGTCGGGGACCCCACCGAGGGTGCCCTGGTCGTCCTCGGGCACAAGGCCGGGCTGGACGTCGAGGAGACCCGGGAGCGGCTGCCGCGGCTCGCGACGCTCCCGTTCGACCCGGCGTACAAGCTGATGGCGACCTTCCACGCGGTGCGGGACGCGGCGGGCCGGGACGTCGTGCGCTGCTTCGTCAAGGGCGCGGCGCCCGCCGTCCTGGAGCGCACGGAGACGGCGCTGTCGGCCGGGGAGACGGTCCCGTTCGACGCGGCGCTGCGCCGCCGCGCCCAGGAGGAGCTGGAGCGGATGGGGCGGGCCGGCCGCCGGGTGATGGCCGCCGCCGCCCGGGACCTGGACCCGGCTCAGTTCCACGCGGACGGCGATCTCCAGGCGTACGTCACCGGGTTGCGGGTGACCTCGCTGGTGGGGATGGCCGACCCGCCGCGCGACAGTTCACGGGCGGCGGTCGCGGCCGCGCAGGCCGCCCACGTACGGGTGCGCATGGTGACCGGTGACGACGTCGTCACCGGTGCCGCGGTGGCCCGGCAGGTCGGTATCGGGGGCGAGGCGATGCTGGGGGCCGATTTCGCGGCGCTGAGCGAGGCGGAGCGGCTGGCCCGGATCGACGGCATCGGGGTGCTCGGCCGGGTGGCGCCCGAGCACAAGGTGCTGCTGGCGGACACGCTGAAGCAGAAGGGCGACGTGGTGGCGATGACGGGGGACGGTGTCAACGACGCCCCGGCCATCAAGGCCGCCGACATCGGCATCGCGATGGGCTCCGGCACGGACGTCGCGAAGAACGCGGGGCGGATGGTCCTGTCCGACGACGACTTCGCCACGATCGTGTTCGCCGTCGAGCAGGGCCGCAAGATCTACGACAACCTCACCAAGTACATCCGGTTCGTGCTGATCCTGCTGGTCGTTTTCGTGCTGGTGTTCCTCGGCGCGGTGCTGTTCGACCTCGCCGACGGGGAGCCGTTCACCCCGGCCCAGGTGCTGTGGATCCACTTCTTCGTCAACGCGGCCTTCGGCTTCTCGCTGGGCTTCGACCGGGTCAGTCCCGGGCTGATGACGCGCCGTCCGCGGCCGCGCGGCGAACCGGTGATGACGCGTCCGCTGCTGGTGACGGTCGGGCTCGCGGGGACGTTCACGGCCGCCGCCCTCCTCGGGGTGCTGGTGCTCGGCGAGGAGCGCTACGACTCCCTCGCCGTGGGCAACTCGATCGCCCTGACCGCGTTCGCGCTGTGCCTGATCGTCTCCGCGCTGGAGTGCCGCAGTCCGCTCGGGACCGTGCTGAGCGCGGACACCTTCGACAGCAGGCAGCTCAACCGGACACTGCTCATCGAGGGGGTGCTGGCCGTCCTGGTGGTGCAGACCGACGTCTTCAACCGGATCCTCGGGACGACGCCGCTCCACCTCGGCCAGTTCGGCTGGGCGCTGCTGCCGCCGCTGGCGCTGCTGGCGCTGTGGGAGCTGGGCAAGTTCGCCGTCCGCCGCCGGCGCCCCGCCGCGGTGGGGTGAGGCCCGGTGCGTGACGCGCTGCCGGGGATGCGGACGCTGCGGACCTACCGCCGGGAGTGGCTGCTCAAGGACGTCGTCGCGGGCATCGTCCTGAGCACGCTGCTGGTGCCCCAGGGCATGGCGTACGCGGAACTCGCCGGGCTGCCCGCGATCACCGGGCTGTACACGTCCGTGCTCTGTCTGCTCGCCTACGCGGTGTTCGGGCCGTCCCGCATCCTGGTGCTGGGGCCCGACTCCTCGCTCGGCCCGATGATCGCCGCGACCGTGCTGCCGCTGCTCGCCGCCGGCGGTGACCCCTCCCGCGCGGTGGCGCTCGCCTCGGCGCTGGCGCTGATGGTCGGCGCGATCACGTTGCTGGCGGGGGTGGCGCGGCTCGGTTTCATCGCCGACCTCATCTCCAAGCCGACCATGATCGGTTACATGAACGGGCTGGCGCTGACCATCCTGGTCGGGCAGTCACCGAAGCTGTTCGGGTTCTCCACGGACGCCGACGGGCTGGTGGAGGAGGTGGACGCGTTCGTGCGCGGGGTCGCCGGCGGCGAGACCGTACCGGCCGCGCTCGGCGTCGGGGCCGCCTGCATCGTGCTGGTCCTGCTGCTCCAGCGGCTGCTGCCGAAGGTGCCCGCGGTGCTGGTGATGGTCGTCCTGGCCGTCGGGGCCTCGGTCGTCCTCGATCTGGAGGAGCACGGCGTGAAGACCGTGGGCCGGCTCCCGGAGGGGCTGCCGCCGTTCACGCTCCCGGACATCGGGCTCGACGACCTCGGGCCGCTGTGCGCGGGCGCGCTGGGCATCGCCCTGGTGTCGCTGGCCGACACCATCTCCAACGCGTCGGCGTTCGCCGCCCGCACCGGGCAGGAGGTGCGCGGCAACGACGAGATGGTCGCGATCGGCACCGCCAACCTGGCCGCCGGGCTGTTCCAGGGGTTCCCGGTCAGCACCAGCGGATCGCGGACGGCGGTGGCCGAGCGGGCCGGTGCCCGCACCCAGCTCACCGGTGTCGTCGGCGCCGCCCTGATCGTCGTCATGCTGGTACTGCTGCCGGGGCTGCTCAAGGACCTGCCGCAGCCGGCGCTCGCCGCCGTCGTCATCACCGCCTCCCTGTCGCTGGCCGACGCGGCGGGCACCCGGCGGCTGTGGCGCCAGCGCAAGGCCGAGTTCTCCCTGTGCGTGGCCGCGCTGCTCGGGGTGGCGCTGCTGGGGGTGCTGCCCGGCATCGCGGTCGCGGTGGGACTGTCCATCCTCAACGTGTTCCGGCGGGCGTGGTGGCCCTACAGCGCGGTCCTCGGCCGGGTGCCGGGCCTGGCGGGGTTCCACGACAGCCGCTCGTACCCGGACGCCCAGTTCCTGCCCGGTCTGGTCGTCCTGCGCTTCGACGCGCCGCTGTTCTTCGCCAACGCCAAGTCCTTCCGCGACGAGGTGCTGCGGTGCGCCCGCGCCGACCCGCCGCCGCGCCGTGTCGTGATCGCGGCCGAGCCGGTCACGGACGTCGACACCACCGCGGCCGACGTCCTGGAGGAGCTGGACGCGGCGCTCCAGGACCGCGGGATCGTGCTGGCCTTCGCGGAGCTGAAGGACCCGGTGCGCCGCAAGATCGAGCGGTACGGCCTGACCCGCACCTTCGCCCCGGAGCGCTTCCATCCCACGCTGGAGGCGGCGGTGGCGGCGTTCCGGGACGAGAGCGGCGCGGAGTGGGTGTGAGCCGCTCCTCGGGCGGCCGGCCGGCGCCTTCGGGTGACTAGTCGGCGCCCGACGTCAGGGAGAACAGGTGCGTGCCCCAGGGCGGCAGGGCGACGTACAGGCCGCCGTGGGTGAGTTCGGTGTCCGAGCGGCGGTAGCGGTGGCCGGTGAGGAGGTCGGTCAGCTCCACCGCGTACGGGCCGAGGTCGTCCCAGGGCAGCCGGACGCGGGCCTGCGCGGCGTGCGCGGAGAGGTTGACCACCGTCAGGAAGCGGCCCGCGGGCCCGGTCCAGGCGGAGGCGATCAGGGCCCGCCCGGAGTCGTTGTCGGGCCAGCCCTCGCAGTCGAGGAGCCGCCACCGGCCGGTCCGCATCCCGCTGCGCCCCACCCGGGCGGTGATCTCCTCGTAGAAGGCGCGCAGGTCGTCGTCGGCCGGTTCGTCGGGGCGCCGGTCGAGGAAGACCGGCAGGTGGGTGCGGCGGCCGGTGAACTGGCCCTCGTGCCACAGGGTCGCGCCCGGCAGCGTGGCGACCAGGGTGGCGGCGGCCCGCTGCGCGGCCGGGGGCAGGACCCCGGCGACGCGCGGCTCGTCGTGGTTCTCCAGGAACCTGACGAGGCGCCGCTGGTACTCCTCGCCGGCGCCGAGGTGCGCGCGGACGGACCCGGCGTCCTCGTGCAGCACGCGGTCGTAGAGACGCTTGTCGTAGCAGAAGTCGAAACCCTGCTGCTGCAGCTCCCATTCGAGGTCCCAGTACGCCTCGGCGGCGAAGAGCATGCCGGGGTGGCGGCCGCGCACCGAGGCCAGTACCTGCGGCCAGAACTCGGTCTCGGGCGGCGGCCCCGCCCGGCTCCCCCAGGTCCGCGCGAAGACGTCGTTGAGCAGCAGCATCGCCATGTCGCAGCGGACGCCGTCGCAGAACCGGCCGATGGCGGTGAGCGCGTCGGCGCTCGCCTCGCGCAGCGCCGGGTCGAAGGCGTTGAGCTGCACCACGTCCGGCCACGGCGGGAAGAGCGGGTCGCGGCCCCGGGCGAGGACGGCCGGCCCGGTGTCGAGGAAGGCGTCGGGTTCCCGCCGGGCGTCGTCGGCGTCACCGCGCACGAAGTACTCGGGGTGCTCCGTCACCCAGGGGTGGTCGGGCGCCACGTGGTTGGGCACGTAGTCGAGGAGCAGCCCGACGCCCCGGCTGTCGAGTTCGGCGCGGGCCGCGGCGAGGCCCGCCGGACCGCCGAGCGCGGGGTCGGCCTCGTAGCGCCGGATGCAGTACGGCGATCCTGCGATGTCCGCCTCCGTGACGCCGGGGAGTGCCTCGGCGAACGCGGTGCGCAGGGCCGGGTCGCGCAGGGCTATGGCCCGGCCCCGCTCGCTGCGCTCCCACACGCCCATCAGCCAGACGGCGTCGACGCCGGGCGGGGTGATCTCGTCCCAGGCGTCCTTGGGGACGTCGGCGAGGCCGGTCGGGCGTCCGGTGCGCCGCCCGGTCTCCTTCAGCCAGACCCGGGTGTTGACCTCGTAGACGACGGGCTGGGCGGGCAGTGCGGTCATCGTGCGGACCTCCCGGTGGGCGGGGAGCGGAAGTCGTCCGGTCCGAGGGTGCCGAACAGTTTCATCAGGGCGGCGACCAGTCCGGTCCAGCCGGTCTGGTGCGAGGCGCCGATGCCGGCGCCGTTGTCGCCGTGGAAGTACTCGTAGAAGGAGACCAGGTCGCGCCAGTGCGGGTCGTCGCGGAACCTGGGCTGGCCGCCGTAGACCGGGCGGGTGCCGTCGGGGCCGCGCAGGAAGATCCGGGCGATGCGGGCGCCGATCTCCTCGGCGACCTCGTACAGGTTCTTGCGCACGCCGGACCCGGTCGGGCACTCCACGGTGAGGTCGTCGCCGTAGAAGCCGTAGAGGTTGAGCAGGGCGCGGACGACGAGGACGTTCATCGGGAGCCAGACGGGGCCGCGCCAGTTGGAGTTGCCGCCGAACATGGCGGTGTCCGACTCGGCGGGCAGGTAGGAGACCTTGTACTCCTCGCCGTGCACCCAGAACGTGTACGGGTGTTCCCGGTGCTGCCGGGAGAGGGCGCGGACGCCGTACGGGCTGAGGAACTCGTTCTCGTCGAGGAGCCGGGCGAGGATGCGGACCAGTTTCTTCTCGTCGACGACGCTGAGCAGCCGCGGTCCGCCGGCCGTGCCCGCCTGGGCCGTGGTCAGGGTGACCGAGAGCGAGGGGTGGCGGGCGGCGAAGCGGCGCAGGCGGTCGCTCAGGCCGGGCAGGTGGCTGAGCTGCTCGGGGCGGAAGACGGTCGAGGCGCACAGCGGCAGCAGGCCGACCATGGAGCGGACCTTGAGGCGGACCGCCCGGCCGTCGGGCAGACGGAGCACGTCGTAGAAGAACCCGTCCTCCTCGTCCCAGAGTTCGTCGCCGAGGTCGCCGAGCCGGTCCATGGAGGCGGCGATCCACAGGTAGTGCTCGACGAACTTGACGACGAGTTCCTCGTAGGCGGGGTTGCGCTCGGAGAGTTCGAGGGCGATCTGGAGCATGGACTGGCAGTAGAGCGCCATCCAGGCGGTGCCGTCGGCCTGTTCGAGGGTGCCGCCGGTGGGCAGGGGCGCGCTGCGGTCGAAGACGCCGATGTTGTCGAGGCCGAGGAAGCCGCCCTGGAAGACGTTGCGGCCCTGGGGGTCCTTGCGGTTGACCCACCAGGTGAAGTTGGTCAGCAGCTTCTGGAAGGCGCGTTCCAGGAAGGCGTCGTCGGAGCGGCCGGTGGTGCGCTGTTCCAGCTGGTGGACGAAGTAGGCGGCCCAGGCGTGCACGGGCGGGTTGACGTCGCCGAAGTTCCACTCGTAGGCGGGGATCTGGCCGTTGGGGTGGAGGAAGTTCTCCTTCAGCAGCAGTTCGAGCTGCTGCTTGGCGAAGTCGATGTCGACGACCGACAGCGCCACCGCGTGGAAGGCGAGGTCCCAGGCGGCGAACCACGGGTACTCCCACTTGTCCGGCATGGAGACGATGTCGTCGCTGGCCATGTGGAACCACTCGCGGTTGCGGATTCCGGGGCGCGGCGTGCTCCACGGGGTGAGGTCGTGCTCGGCCAGCCAGGTCTCCAGGTCGAAGGCGTAGTACTGCTTGGACCAGAGCATGCCCGCGAGCGCCTGGCGCAGTACGCGGGCCTCGTCCTCGCTCGCGCCGTCGGGGGTCAGCTCGCGGTAGAAGGCGTCGGCCTCGGCGATCCGGTCCCGGAACACCGCCTCGTACTCCTGGCCGAGGTCCAGCGGGGTGCCGGTGCGGCCGAGGCGGAGCCGCAGGGTCACCGAGCCCTTGGCGGGGACGTCCAGGACGTAGTGCGCGGCGGCCTTGGTGCCCTCCTGGTCGGGGTTGACGGTGTCCGCCTCCCCGTCGACGACGTGCCGGCCGATGCCGTCCTTGACGTACGGGCCGGGGTCGGGGGTGCCGAAGATCCGCTCGCGGTGGGTCTCGTTCTCGGTGAAGAGCAGGGGGACCTCGGTGGCGCAGCGCAGTTCGTAGCCGCCGAGTTCGGGATGGTCGGCGCGGACGGTGGCGGTGCCGGCGGGTCCGCCGGTCGCGCGCAGCCGGGGGCGTTCCCCGTCGGGGTCGGGCTGCCAGGACCAGGTGTTGCGGAACCACAGCGTGGGCAGTACGTGCAGGCGTGCGGCGTCGGGGCCGCGGTTGTCGACGGTGACGCGCATCAGGAGGTCGTCGTGGTCCGCCTTGGCGTACTCCACCGTCACGTCGTGGTAGCGGTCGTCGTCGAAGACGCCGGTGTCGAGGAGTTCGTACTCGTAGTCGTGGCGGGTGCGGAAGCGGTTGACGGCGACCAGGTCGTTGTAGGGGTAGGCCGCCTGCGGGTACTTGTAGAGGTACTTGAGGTAGGAGTGGCTGGGTGTGCTGTCGAGGTAGAAGTAGTACTCCTTGACGTCCTCGCCGTGGTTGCCCTCGCCGTTGGTGAGGCCGAACGCCCGCTCCTTCAGGATCGGGTCGCGGCCGTTCCACAGGGCGAGCGCCAGGCACAGCCGCTGCTTGTCGTCGCTGATGCCGCCGAGGCCGTCCTCGCCCCAGCGGTAGGCGCGCGAACGCGCGTGGTCGTGCGGGAAGTAGCTCCAGGCGTCGCCGCCGGGGCTGTAGTCCTCGCGGACCGTTCCCCACTGCCGCTCGCTGAGGTACGGGCCCCACAGGCGCGCGCGCCCGTGGCCGGCCCGCGGCCCGATCCGTCCGGCGGAGTCGTGTCCGTTCATGCGCCCTCCCCGTGGCTGTGCCCGTCGGGAGCGCCAGTGTGTGCGGGGGCCCCGCGGGGTGCCTCACCTGCCGGGGGTGAGGGGTCCTGCCCGCGGGCCAGCAGGGTGACGGCGATCTCGAATCCGGCCAGCAGCAGGGCGATGACGAGGAGTGCGGTCCAGGAGGACAGCAGCAGGGCGATCAGTACGGCGAGGACGGCGCCGCCCGTGCGGAGCGCGTCGGCGTGCCGGGCCGTCCAGGGCCGTACCGTCGCGTCCTTGCCGATCCGCTCGCCCGCGCGCGCCGCGAGGTGCCCGCCGGCGCGCGCTCCCTGGGCCGCGTACCGGCGCAGGGCGACCGGGAGCCGGCCGGGTCCGGCCAGGTAGGCGAGGACGGCGAGGCCGACGCCGAACCACAGGAGCTGGTCGCCGCGTTCGCGCAGGGTGGTGAAGACGGTCCAGAGCGCGGAGCGCACGCCCTCGCGGTAGACGCCGGGGTCGACCTGGCCGAGGAGCTGGTCCCGTACGGCCCGGACCACGCTGGTCAGCACGGTGACGGTGACGACGAGCCAGAGCCCGAGCTGGAGCAGGGTGCGGCGGCGGTCCGGTGAGACCCACAGCGCGAGGGCGAGCAGCACGGGGACGGCGACGACCAGGCCGACGACGGCGCGCTTGAACATCAGCACGGCGTCCTGGAGCTGTCCCAGCTCGCCGCGGTCGTAGAACCGGATCTGGGCGAAGTCCTCGGGCAGGGTCACCCCGAGGGCGGTCTCGATCCGCTGGCGCAGCTCGGGCGGGACCTCGCCGGAGGAGAGCGTCGGCAGGTCCAGTTCCTTGCCGAAGACGCTGGGGAGACGGTCCTCCAGGACATCCAGCAGGTTGTTCACCAGCGGCAGCAGGTCGAGCCGTACGGTGTCGCCCTCGGTCTCCACGAGGTCGCCGCGTTCCTCCAGGACGTCGACGATCCGGTCGTGGGCCCTGCGGTTCGCGGCCTCCCACAGGTCCTGGAAGCGGTCGGTCGCCATCAGCTCGGCGACGATCTTCCGTACGTAGTCCTGTACGGCGCCGGTGAGCGGGCCGGCGAGGAAGGCCGCGCGGGGCGGCAGGGCCTCGGTGAGCCGCCGCTCCACGTCCAGCTGGGTGAAGATCTCCTGGGAGAGGTACGTGGCGACGGCGGTGTTCACCTCCGGGTCCTTCGGCAGCGGGCCGACGGTGGCCACCCAGCGGTCGGTGTTCAGCGTGGTCCGCGAACCCCACACCCCGACCACCGACATCACCGCGACGACGGCGGCCAGCGCGACGAGCACGGCGGCCACGGTCCGGCGCAGCGTCCGGGTGCGCGCGCGGCGCCGCCGATCGGTCGCGGTGCGGTCCCGCAGCCGCGCGACCTCGGCGCGCAGGCGCTCCAGCTCGGTGCCGGGGTCGTTGTCATGGCCGTTGTCGTGGGCGTTGTCCTTGCCGTTGCCGTTGTCCGTGCCCGGGGGCTTCCCATGGTCCATCGGCGTCGCACCTCCGCGGCCACCGTCGCCGAGGGCGGCCGTTCCTCCCTCACCTGCGGAGGGTGACGCGCCGCCCGGCCCGGCGGGGTGTGCTGACGGTCGTCACGGCGGAGCCGAGAGGGAAGGGAGACCCGATGGCCGCAACAGGGCCGGTACAGCTGCTGATGGTCGAGTTCGGACCGGAGGCGGAGTTCGAGGGACGGATCGTCGAGGAACTCGGGCTCCTGGAGGCGAACGGCCAGATCCGCGTCCTCGACATCCTCTTCGTCCGCAAGGAGCCCTCGGGGACGCTGTTCTCCCTCGACTACCAGGCGGAGAAGATGGGCGACACGATCGCCGCGCTGCTCGGCATCTCCGGGGAACGGGTCCAGGGGGTCCGTGAGGCGCTCCCCGAACTCGACGGGGGCGGCGCGTTCGGACTGACGCTGAGCGAGGTCCGGGACCTGGGCGAGTCCCTCGACCCGGGCGCGGCGGCCGCGTTCGTCCTGCTGGAGCACGTCTGGGCGCGGTACCTGCGCAAGGCGATCCGCGACGCGGGCGGCGTCCCCGTGGCCGAGGGCTTCCTCACCGAGGAGGCGATGGCGCCCATCGCCGCCGCGCTCCTGGCCGCGGCCGAGCAGCTCGGCGAACCCGTCGGCACCACCACGCTGTCCCACGACAAGAGCGGCAAGGGCCGCAGGAGGACTTGATGGCTGATCTCGTCGTACTCGGATTCGCGGACAAGGAGAAGGCGGAGTCGGTCCTGCGGCTCGCCAAGGACCTCTCCCGCCAGGAACTCCTCGACCTCGACGACGCCGCGCTCGCCTGGCGGACGCTGGACGGGAAGATCCACGTCCGGCAGACCTACAGCCTCACGGCGGCCGGGGCGGCCGGCGGAGCGCTCTGGGGCACCCTGTTCGGGCTGCTCTTCCTGATGCCCGTCTTCGGCGCGGCGGTGGGCGCCGCGACCGGTGCCGCCGCGGGGAAACTCAGTGACGTCGGGATCAACGACTCCTTCGTCAAGGAGATCGCCGGCACGTTGGAGCCCGGCCGCGCGGCCGTCTTCGCCCTCGTACGCCGCACGACCCCGGACCGCGTACGCGAGGCCCTGCGCCCCTTCGGCCCCACGGTGATCCGCACGTCCCTGACGAAGGACCGCGAGGAGGAACTGGTCACGGCGCTGCGGACGGTGTGACGCGGGGGGGCCGGGCCGCTCGCCACAGCCGAGCGGCCCGGCGAACCCGTCGGCACCCCTGCTCCGTCCCACGACAGAAGCGGCAACGGACGCGGGAGGACCTGATGGCTGAACTCGTCGTACTCGGATTCGCGGACAAGGAGAAGGCGGAGTCGGTCCTGCGGCTCGCCAAAGACCTTTCCCGCCAGGAGCTTCTCGACCTGGAGGACGCCGCGCTCGCCTGGCGGACGCTGGACGGGAAGATCCACGTCCGGCAGACCTACAGCCTCACGGCGGCTGGCGCGGGCCGCGGACTGTTCTGGGGCACCCTGTTCGGCGCGCTGTTCCTGGTGCCCGTCTTCGGCGCCGCGGTGGGCACCGTGGCCGGCGCCGCCGCGGGAAAGCTCAGTGACGTCGGGATCAACGACTCCTTCGTCAAGGAGATCGCGGGCACACTCGGGCCCGGCCGCGCGGCCGTCTTCGCGCTCGTGCGCCGCACGACCCCGGACCGCGTACGCGAGGCCCTGCGCCCCTTCGGCCCCACGGTGATCCGCACGTCCCTGACGAAGGACCGCGAGGAGGAACTGGTCACGGCGCTGCGGATGGAGTGAACCGGGCCCGCGGGCGATCCGGACCCGACCCGCGGACGGTCCGGATCGGGGGCGCGCGCGGGCGGGCCCGAGCGGGCCGTCGTACGCCGGGACTTCACCCGGGTGAGATGGGGGCCGGCGCGCGGACCGTCCGGCCCGTTCTGCCCCACACTGGCCCTGTCACCGCACCACTCTTCTCGGGGAGCGAGGTGCCGCCATGGGCGAGTGGACACCCACCCGGCCCCATGACCGTCACACCGCCCCCGCGCTGCCCGCCTGGCTGGTGCCCAGACCCCGCCTGACCGATCGGCTGGCCCGCGGGGTCCGCGGTGCCCTGACCGTGGTCGTGGGACCGGTGGGCGCCGGCAAGACCGCGCTCGCCCTGGAGTGGGCGCACACCCGCGACCTGCCCGGCCCCCTCGCCTGGGTGACCTGCGACGGCCAGGCCGAACGCCCCGGCGTGTTCTGGCCCCGCGTGGCCGGCGCCCTGCGGGAGGCCGGCGTGGAACTGCCGGCACCCGTCGCGACCGCCGAGGAGCCCGTCCTCGTCGCGGCCCTCGCCACCGCGCTGGGCCGGCACGGCGGGCCGCTGGTCCTCGTACTGGACGACTTCCACGCCGCCCCCGGCTCCCCCATCGCCGAGGGCGTCACCAGCCTGCTGCGGCACACCGGCGGCGCGCTGCGCCTGCTGGTACTGGCCCGCCGGGACCCACCCCTGCACCTGCACCGCATGCGCCTCACCGGTGACGTCACCGAACTCCGCACCGACGACCTCGCCTTCGACGACCGGGAGACGGCGGCCCTGCTCGCCCAGCACGGCATCGACGTCCGCAGGCAGACGGTGAGCGCGCTGCGGCGCCGCACCGGCGGCTGGGCGGCCGGACTGCGGCTCGCCGCGATGTCGATGGAGAAGCAGGACGACCCGGCCCGGTTCGTCGCCCACTTCGCGGGCGACGACGAGGCCGTCACCAGCTACCTGATCGAGGAGGTCCTGGACCAGCAGCCGCCCGGGATGCGCCGGCTGCTGCTGACCACCAGCGTCCTGGAGCGGCTCAACGCCGAGCTGGCGGCGGCCCTCGCGGGCGAGGACGCCGCCCGCCATTTCACGGAACTGGTCCGGGAGAACTCCTTCCTCCAACCCGTAGGCCAGGGCTGGTACCGCTGTCACCAGATGTTCGCCGACGTCCTGCGGGCCTGTCTGCGCCACGAGACCCCCGGCCTCGTGGGCCTGCTGCACCGGCAGGCGGCGAACTGGCTCGGCGCGCACGGCCCGCTGGGCGAAGCCGTACGGCACCTCCTCGCCGTAGGCGACCGGGACGAGGCCGGCCGGCTGATCGTACGGCGTCTCGCGATCGGGCAGGTGCTCGGCCTGACCCGGCTCCGGGTGCCCTCGGAACTGACCGGCCAGACCCCCGAGCGGCCGCCCGCCGACGAACCCGAACCCGTGCTGCTCGCGGCGGCCGTCGCGCGGACGCGCGGCGACGACGCGGCATGCCGGGACCGGCTGGAGCACGCGGGGCGGCTGATCGCGGAGCTGCCCGCGGAGGACACCGACCGGACGGCCCGCTGCGCGCTGGCGCACGCGGTGGTCCGGATGGCGCGCTCGCGGTCCCGGGACCCCGGCGCGGCCCGGCTCGCGGCGGCCGACGCGGAGGCGGCCGGGCTGTCCGTGCCCGCCGCCGAACTGGCCGAGCGGCCGGAGATCCTGGCGCTCACCCTGGTGATCCGCGGCGGCGCCGAGATCCGCTCCGGCCGGCTGAAGGCGGCGGAGGCGACGCTCACCGCGGGACTGAAGGCGGCGGGCGCGGCCGGCAACGGGGCGCTGCGCCGGGACTGCCTGGTGGAACTCGCCCTCCTCGAAACGGTACGGGGCCGGTTCCGGGCCGCCGACGAACTCGTCACGCTGGCCACACAGCCGCCGCTGCCCGCCTGGGGCGCGGCGGCCCCCTCGTCGGCCTGTCTGCACCTGGTGCGGGCCTGGGTCGAGCTGGCCCGCGGGGCGCCCCTGCGCACCCGGCACGAACTGGTACGCGCCCACAGCGTGCTGCGGGAGCTGCCCGACCCGTTCCTCACGGAGGTCGCCGCCCTGGTGGCGCGGCTGGCCGCCGCGGTGGAGAACGGCGGCGGCCGAGCGGCCGTCCACCTCCATGACCTGCTGGCCCCCTCCCGGCTGCCGCAGCCGGTGCTGCGCGCGGTCGGGCCGGCCTGCGCCTCCGTGCTCGCCTCCGCCCGCACCGGCCCGGCGGCGACGGCCGTGGCACCGGCGGCGGTGGACCTCGTACCGGACGGTGCCGAGCCGCTCAGCGCCCGCGAGCGGGACGTGCTGGACCGGCTGGCCCGGATGATGAGCACGGAGGAGATCGCCGAGGACCTGTACATCTCGGTGAACACCGTGAAGACGCACCTGAAGAGCGTCTACCGCAAGCTCTCCGTGACCCGGCGCTCCGCCGCCGTCCGGCGGGCGCGGGAACTCCAGCTCCTGTGAGCGCGAGGACGGGTCAGACGATCCCCAGTTCCTTGGCGCGGCTCACCGCGTCGGCGCGGGTGCGGACGCCGAGTTTGCGGTACACGGCGCGGGAGTGGCTCTTGACCGTGTTGTGGGAGACGTACAACGAGTCGGCGATCTGCCGCAGCGACGCCTCGTCCTGGAGTGCGCGCAACACCGCGAGCTGCCGTCCCGTCAGCGCGGGCCGGGGCAGCGGCCGCGGCGCCGGTACGGAGGCCAGGACCGCCGACGCCTCCGCCACCAGGGCGCGGGCGCCGCGGACGTCCGCCGCGTGCACGGCCGTACGGACCAGGGCGTCGGCGACCCAGACCAGACAGACCGTCACGGCGACGTCCTCGGCGCCGTGACGGCCCTCCCGTGACCTCAGCCGCCCCCGCAGGACGCGGACGCGCCAGGGCCATCCGGAGACATCGGGCGCCGCCGGGCGTACCAGTGGGAACATGCCCCTCACCTCCCCTAGTGCAGGCTTCGTCCCTCCACCCTGGGGGAGCCGGCGGGGACGGCGAAAGGCGTTTCACGGTCCCGACTCGGCCACGGACGGCTGATGTTCTTCCGGCTGCGCGGTCACGCGCCTTCGGGGCCTGGCAGCCGGCGTACCTCCAGCAGTTCCAGGCCCAGCGCCTGGACGCGGTCGAGGATGCCGTACAGGGCGGCCTGGTCGAGCCCGGTGCCCACGAGGAGGGTCTCCGCCGGGCGGGGGACGACTCTCAGCTCGCCGAACGCGGACCGGAAGGACTCGCCGAACCTTCCCCGGACCCGGATCTCGAAGTCGGCGCCGCCGGGCGGCGGTGCGGCCGGTTCACGTCCCGAGCCTCCCTGCGCGCCCCCCATGGCGTCACCTCCACTGCGACGGCCCGGTACCTGAGGCTCATTCTCCCGACGGCACGGTCCACGGCATCACCTCGCACGGGTGACGCCGCCGTACGGCGCCGGGCCGGGGTCATCCCCGGGGGGTGAACCGGTGGGGCGGGCGCGGCGGGATGCTCTGGCGCACCCGAGGAGGAGGCTTCGACATGGCAGGACAGCCCGCCCCCGACCGGACCCGCCCCGGCGAGCCCGCACCGGAACCCCACGTCAGCGCGGTCGCCGTCGGCGGAGTCGTCTTCGCCGCGTGTGTGCTGGGGATCATCGGGACGTTCCACGCGATCGCGGGTCTCACCGCGATCCTCGACGAGAACTACTACCAGCAGCAGAACGACTATCCCTTCGACTTCGACCCCAACGTCAAGGGCTGGGTGGAGATGATCTCCGGGGCGCTGGTCGCCGCGGCGGCGTTCACCCTCTTCAACGGCCGCAGCTGGTCCCGCGCCATCTGCATGATCGCGGCGGGGCTCAGCGCGGTGGAGAACTTCTTCTTCACGCCCTACCACCCGGTGTGGTCGGCGATCATCATCGCGCTGGACATCCTGGTGATCTGGTCGCTGGCGATGTACGGCCACCGGGAGGCGCACAAGGTGTACGGGACACCGCTGTAGGACGCGGTGCCGACGGGTCCGCCCGCCGTCCCCGGTCGGACCCGGCTCACCCGTGCCGGGTCAGGCCCAGCCGGCCGAGGGAGCGCCAGTCGAGCAGCGGGCGTTCGCGGTAGGTGCCGGGGCGCTGCCTGGGCACGAGGACGCGCAGCGCCCGGGGACGCACCTCGCAGCGCACCGGCACCGTCATCCGTACCGCCTCTCCGTCGAGGCCGACCGGGATCGACTCCCGGTCG